>CANROV010000081.1 GCA_947632315.1 Candidatus Gastranaerophilales bacterium | reverse complement strand
GCTGTCATATTTTTTATTTTTCTGTTTGTTTATTTTGCTTGTATGTGTTCATAAATCCTGTATCAAAATTACCGCTGATAAATACTTCATCTTCAATAAGTTCTTGATAAAAGGGGAGGGTAGTTTTTACCCCTGTAATAACATATTCTTTAAGCGCTCTGTACATTCTGCGTCTCGCTTCTTCTCTAGTCGGCGCCCAGCACATCAATTTACTGATTAAAGAATCATAATATGGCGGAATTTTATATCCTGAATATACGTGAGAATCAACTCTTACTCCAAAACCGCCGGGGGTAATGTATCCGTTTATTTCTCCCGGAGCAGGCAGAAAGTTTCTTTCGGGGTTTTCGGCATTAATTCTGCATTCAATGGCATGTCCGTTTAATTTTATATCTTCCTGCTTAAAGGATAACGGATTTCCTGCTGCAATATTTATTTGTTCCCTTACAATATCAATATTTGATATCATTTCGGAAATACCGTGTTCGACTTGAAGTCTTGTATTCATTTCCATAAAGTAGAAATTTTTATCTTTATCAAGCAAAAATTCTATCGTTCCGACGCCCTCATAATTAGCAGCTTTCGCAGCTCTTACCGCAGCTTCTCCAAGCTTTTTCCTGACTTCTTCACTAACGGCAGGAGAAGGTGCTTCTTCAACAAGTTTTTGGTGTCTTCTTTGAATAGAACAGTCTCTTTCACCTAAGTGAACAACATTTCCGAATTTATCCGCAATAATTTGCACTTCAATATGTCTTGGATTAACCAAATATTTTTCCATATAAACATCGGGATTTCCAAAGAACTTTTCAGCTTCTTGACGGCAAAGAGTAATATTTTGCTCTAATTCGTTATCGTTATTGGCAACTCTCATACCCTTTCCGCCTCCGCCTGCCGTTGCTTTAACAATAACTGGATAACCGAATTTTTTAGCTGATGCTTTTGCTTCGTCAATATTTGTTATAATTCCTGTACCGGGAGTAATAGGAACGTTTTTTGACAGCATTGTTTTTCTTGCCGTTGCTTTGTCGCCCATTAATTTCATAGACTCAGGGGATGGCCCTATAAATTTTATTCCGTGTTCTTCGCATATTTCTGCGAAATCGGCACGTTCTGACATAAAACCGTAGCCGGGGTGTATGGCGTCAGCACCTGAAACTAATGCGGCAGATATTATTGCCGGTATATTTAAGTAACTTTTTGAACTTTCATTAGGGCCTATACAATATGCTTCAGTTGCCAAACTTACGTGAAGTGAATTCGCGTCTGCCTGAGAATAAACAGCAACCGTAGGTATACCTATTTCTCTGCACGCTCTTATTATTCTGACGGCTACTTCGCCTCTGTTTGCTATTAAAACTTTCTTAAACATATCCCTATACCATTATTCTTTTTCAATATACATAATCACTTGTCCGTATTCAACAGGTTTGCCGTCTTCAATACAGATTTCGGCAACTTTACCTGATACTTCGGATGTTATTTTATTAATTAATTTAATAGTTTCAATTATGCAGATAACTTGTCCTTCCTTAATTGAGTCACCTACTTTTACAAATGGCGCCTCATTAGGATTTGGTCTTGAAAAATATAAACCTATCATATTTGAAACAATAGGTATCAAATTTTTCTTTTTTTCTTCTTCCGGCGGAATTATTTCGGTAGTTTCTTCTTTAATTTCCTCTTCTTCAGGTTCTGATTTTGATTTTATGACAGGAGTAAATCCGCTGCTTTTTATAACAAGTGATTTATCTTCATCTTCAAGAGCAACTTCTGTTAACTCGTTGTTTTTCATTATTTCAATGACTTTTTTAATATAATCTGTAGATATTTCTTTCATACAATCCCTTTAAATATAAAACTTCAATTATTTTAGCTTCTAAAAATACGTTAGTCAAGAATAGCAAATTAGTTTTGTAAATCATAATAAGTACACTTATTATATGATGAAACAGTGTATAATTTTATATATAATTGCATTGTAAAGATAATTGAAAAGGCGAAAAATGCTTCCTATAGTTACACAAGAACAATCGTCATTATGTTTCGCAGAAATATTTCAAGATGTACATTCTTGGCGAAAAAAAATGATACATTATATAAAAGAGGAAAATCCCGAAATAAATTCAGCAATAATAGAAGCGGCACAAAATACTGACTTAGACCCTAAAGCTGTTGCCCTCGGTGCTTATATGACTTATATCCTCCTTGAAACTGCTATGAAGGAAGAAAACGGACAGGAAGTATTTACTCTTGATGAGTAGTTATAGTATTTTTATTTTAAAATTTTCTATTTGTTCCTGATTAATAAGTTTTTTCTGATTTTCAAGAGTATTCTTTACTGCAAATATCCAATTATTTTTTGGATTGATAAATAAAAAAAATGCTGCTTCGCTTTCTATAATTTTAGAGATATTATCAATCAGCATTTCTCCTTTATCGGAAAGTTCAAAAACCGTAAAAGATAACGGTGAAGAAATTGAACTGTCAATAAAAGTATCAAATTTTATACTTGATATACGTGAAGTATCTTTAATAAGTTCGTGTCCTTTAAATGAATTTACTCTTTTATAAAGATATGTAATTAAATCTTCTGAATTAACGTTGGGACTCATTTTTCACCACATAAATAAAATCATCTACAAGTTTTTCATTCCATCTTTGACCTGCTTCGCTTTTGATAATATCTAAAATTTCATCAACGGTATATGCTTGACGATATGGTCTGTCTTGAGCCATAGCATAGAATGAATCAACTAACAGTACAATTTGAGAAGTTATCGGGATTTCAATTCCTGATTTGTTCGACGGATAGCCTTTTCCGTCCCAATTTTCGTGATGATTTTCAATTATAGGAATAACATCCTGAATATATGAAATCGGTTTTAATATTTCTCTGGCTGCTATAACGGGATGTGTCTTTATAAGATTAACTTCTTCTTTGGTAAGCGGTTCTTTTTTATTAAATATTTCTTCAGGAATCATTATGTTGCCTATATCATATAATAGAATGGCAAGACGCAGTTTGTTAATTTCATCGGCTGATAAATCAAGTCTTTTTGCAAGCATTACAGCCAAAATAACTTTGGATTTTGTTGTGCCTGTTTTATACATTTGGTTATATGTCTGGGAAATTGTATCTACTATTGAATATAGAACATCGTTTGTATTGTTGTTTGACTCTTGAATTTCCTGTAATTTCTTTGAAATGGAATTCGTAATCTCTTTTGAAGCGGGAATTCGTTTTTTAGCAAGTATTTCAGCAAAAGTATCCACTGCAACTTTTTGCCAGTTGATTTCACTTGGCTTAGAAGCCAGCTGTACTTGGTTACGTCCGTTAAGTTTTGCTTTATACATGGCTTGATCAGCCAGTTCCGTTAATTCATCTATTCTGTCAGAATGCTCAAGAAATGTTGCTACTCCAATACTGGCAGTTATTCCCCCTATTGTATCCAAAGCTTGATTTTCAATTGCTTTTCTGATTCTTTCAGCGGCAATACATGCTCCTTTTGAGTCGATACCGGGTAAAAGCAGGTTAAATTCTTCACCGCCTATTCTCGCCGGAATATCTATGGAACGAGCTTCTTTTTTTAGTACATTTGCTATTGTTTTTATTGCTATATCACCGTATTGATGTCCGTATGTATCATTTATTTTCTTTAAATAATCTAAGTCCATTGATATTAAAGAAAACGGCTGTTTTAGTCTGAGTGATCTTTCCGCTTCTTTTATTATGTTTTCTTCAAAATATCTTCTGTTATATATGTTAGTTAACGGGTCTGTTACGGCTTGTTTTTTTACTTTTTCGAATAAATCAGCAACTGTAATTGCCAATTCTATTTGGTTTGCGAATAAAGATAAAAAATTGTTTTCTGTATCTGTTAATCCCGGTCTGTCAGAAGTTACTATAACACATCCGAACGGTTTATTGGAATAATATAATGGTACAACGGTAAAGCTCTTTGATTGTACCATATTGATTAAATCTTTAGTTTCGTTTTCCGCTAACGAAGGAAATGACATTTTTATTAATCCTGCGATATCAGTTGAAGAATATATTTGTTTTTCTTTTATTGATTTTTCTATTAGTGATTTTTCAATAAACGGCAATTTATAAGTTTCAAAAGACTCATTAATAAGAGAAAATGCTTTTGTGATTGCAGGATTATTTGAAGCTGATTTAATTTCAAAGCTTAAAGTATTATCTTCACAATCTTCCAATTTAAGAATGGAAGCAAAATTATAGCCCATATCCTTAAATAAAATACTGACGATTTTATCTAACATGTTTGATAACGGCTGAGAAGAATTCATCATATCCCAAACACTGTTTAAGGTTAAGATGGTTTGATTAGCCTGTTCAAGTTCTTTTGTCCTTGCTGCTATTTCTTCTTCCAAGGCAATATTACGTGCATATATATCAGCAAAGTCTTTGCCTTTCAGATATATTGAATTGTCAATTTTATTTATTTGACCGACTAAATTTTTGAAACTTGAAAATAAACTCACTTAATTTTACCAAATTAATTAATATAAGTATTATATACCCATTTTTTTTTGATTGTAAAAAAAATACAATAAAAGTTTACATTTTAATTTTGATTTTAAACTTTTTAGGGGAATGATTTTTATTAAAAATTGATTATTATATTTGTATTGGAAAGCTATGGTTATTTATCTTAATACAGACAATCAGGACGTTAATTTATGAATAAAAAACAAGTTAAAGATATAAAAGATTCTATTAGAATATGTAATATGAAATTAAATACTATTCTTCCTCATTTAACGGATGATAAAAAAATTTTAAATGAAAATTATAATCAAATATTAATAGAGAAGGCGGTTTTAAGAGATAAATTAATGTATAAATCACCTTCATTTATTGAAAAAATATTAAAAAAAGTTAACGGGCGAAAAAAAGAATTAATTTGTGATTATTTTAAATAAGATGTAAGGGATAAATTCTCACAATCTGCTTTGGAATACAGACTTAATAATATTATTGCCAGTATTTATCAAGCCATTTTGTAGGTTTAACGTATCTGAACCCGCCTTTACCCATGAATCCGTTATATGCCTGCTGTGGATTCGGACGTCCGTGAAATACCAATATTTTGGCATCTTTAGGTTCAATAGGCTCCATAAAGTAGTTTAATGGGAATTTCCTTAAACATTTTCTTTTAAAACTTATACACCAGCTTTTATCCCAATATGAAAGTATTCCTTTATTCTTCATTTGATATGATAAAAATGCCTGCTCGTTTCTGTATCTTTTCCTTATGTCTTTGCCTTCTTTATAAAAGTTATCAATAATATCTTTATGTTTATTTACTTCAAACCTGAATACGGAAGAATTTCCTATAATATCATTTTCAAAATCCCAGTCTTTTATAATTAGAAATTCACCTTCAACTTTAAAAAAATCATCAATATTATTTAAAATAATAACATCAAGGTCTAAAAATAAAGCTCTTCCTTCTAAATCTCCTAATTTATCGGTGAATAATCCCAGTTTTTTCCAAGCCTTCTCAGGTAATCCCGAATCATCAAGCTTATAAAACGGTCTTATTTCAACTTTTTCATTAATCCCTTCAGGTTCATTTGTGAAACATACAAAACGATGAGGTATTGTTATATTTTTTTCAACCATTTTATATAATCGATTAACATATTCAGGGCCGAATTTATTTCCCCACTTGACACATATAACATTGTTTTCCATAATTGCTCACCTTTTCAGTATGCTGCTTGCAAATTTACTCGAACAATTTCTTTCTTACCATGAAAAATGTTTATTATCAATTAAAAAATATTTGAAAAAGATAGGAAAAAATCATTTATAACATTGTACAAATGAGGCATTATAACTATTAATATGGCAGACCCCATACAAGGTTTAAATAAGAAGCTCATTTGAAATACATTAACCTGAGGTGCTGTTTTTGATATTATACCTAATATTATATCCTGTCCTAATGTGGCAAGAAGAACAGGCGAGGCTATTTGAAGTCCTATATATAAAACATTTGAAGTTATTTCTATAAGATACGGCATATTTACTATTTTTTCCAACGGAATTGCATAAGAATATACCGGGAAAATTTCAAAACTTCTTATAAATGCATTAAAAGTCCAATAAGCTCCTCCTATTTCAAGAAATATAATCAGTCCTAATAAGCTGAATAATCTGCCCATAATTGAAATTTGTGATGATGTTGAAGGATCCATAATTGTTGCAGACGATACACCTTGCTGCATATTAATCATATCGCCTCCGCTTTCAACAGCTTTTAATATGCAGTTAACAATAAAGCCAATTATTGCTCCCGCCATATAGTTAACAACTATTGCATATATTATTGAAACTTCTGCAGGCGGTGTTTGAGGTCTTATCAGCATTGATAATATTATACTGAATATGAGCGTAAATCCTACTTTTGCTATCATAGGAATTTCACTCCTCTGCAAAAAAGGTGCAGTCCTCATTAACCCCGCTACTCTTGCAAATATCGGTATTCCTCCTGTCAGTATATTATTTACTTCGGGAAAATATTTCGGAAATTCGTTTATAATTGTGTCGAGCATTATTTAACCTTTATATGCTTGCTACGGGCGGAATATCCAATTCAATTAATTCATCTTTGTTTTCTTGAAATAATTTGCCGGTTATAAATCTGTATTGGTATTTTTTATTGTTTGAATTTATTAATACATCACAAATCCCGCTACCGTTTGTTTCAATAAATAATTGATGAGAATCGGTTAATGTTGTTATCGGAATAATATCAATTATGTTATTATCCGATATTTCTATTTTGTCTGCATTATAGTCTATATTTAAAATATAAGTATTATTTTCTTTTAGGTTGTATACGGTTATATCACCATTATTATTGCAGTAACCCGGGCTAAAAATAGCTGTTGACAGTATAAAAATCCATAATAATTTCTTCATCTGTTATTTCCTCCGATAGTTTTTTGCTCAACAAAATCAGGAGTTGGAATTTCCGTAGCTCCGTTTCTTAAAAATTCAAATCTGTCTTTTTGAGATTGTTTCATTGGTTTTGCCGCATTATTAAGTATATGTTCCATTGGCGTCATATCTTGTTTTACGTCCGTTTTCATTTCATCGATAAATGGCTTTGTGTAATTGTAATAATTGGCAGGAAGTGCAAAATCATCATTCTTTGGAATTATCTCAAATGCTATGTTTACGCCTTCATTAAAAAGATTGCTCAATAATTTCAGATAACCTGTTCCAAGTAAAATAATAACAAGAAAAACCGCAAAAATTTTCGGAGCTGCCGCAATAGTTTGTTCTTGTACTTGTGTTACTGCCTGCAATATACCTACAATTAATCCTATACCGGCTGCTGTTAATACACACGGCATCGCTATTGTAAGCATTGTCATTAAACCTTTTGCAAAATATTCTATTAATATTTCCATAGTATTTCCTTAATTAAAACTTCCTACCAGCCCGTTTACTATTAATCCCCATCCGTCTACTGCTATAAATATTAACAGTTTAAAAGGAAGTGAAATAATTGTCGGTGACAACATGAACATACCAAGTGCCAGTAGTACGTTTGCAATTACTAAATCCAATACAATAAACGGTACAAATATTATAAAACTTATTTCAAATGATGTTTTTAATTCGCTTAATATATATGCCGGAGCTACTTCCCATATTGTTATTTCTTCGACTGATTTAGGTGCTTCTTTTCTTGTTAGCTGTACAAAAAATGCAAGATCTTGTTCTCTTGTTTGTTTCATCATAAATTCTTTTAACGGTTTAGAACCTTCCGTTATTGCCATTACAATAGAACCTGATTCCTGATATGGCTTTGACCCGACTTCATACATTTGCTGAAATGTCGGCCCCATTGTATAAAAAGTCAAAATGATGGATAATCCGACTAAAACAATTGCAGGCGGTATCTGCTGTGCGCCTAATGCTTGTTTTAAAAATCCAAATACTATTGCATATCTTAAAAAGCTTGTCATACATACAAACATAAACGGCAGGCATGAAAATATTGCCATTACCATTAATAATTGTATTATAGGACTTAAATCTTTTAAAATTGTATCCATTTTATCCTCTGTTTATTCTTTGTGCCAAATTTCTCATTAATGGAGTTTCTGCTTCTTTTATATTACTTATCTTTAATGCTGACGAAGAAACTGATGT
>CANROV010000080.1 GCA_947632315.1 Candidatus Gastranaerophilales bacterium | reverse complement strand
GAGGTTTAGACATGATATTTTTTCCTTATTCTTTTTCGAAAAGATTTAACTGGAACAAAATTAATTAAAAATTTCAATATTTTTTTAGATAGACTTTTCATAGGACAAAATATATTCGGCTCCACCCACTCGGCATTTTTTAACGAGCACTCTGAAACAAGTTTCGTAGGTTCTGGGGAATGAAAATCGTAAATTTTATGCTGTGACGGCAAATTTTCAAGAATATCACGGCAACGCTCACACCAACTTTGTTTACCGGCACATTGCAATAAAAGCTTGTAAATATTTTCCCTATATTTTTTTTCAAATGCCACATCAGACAAAATTCTTTTTACCCTGCCTAGAAATGCTGCATAAGACTTCACCCCAGCAGCCGATCTATATTTTTCTTCTCCATGATTTAAGGTAATAACCGGCTTACCAGCCCGAATAGCATCATTTAATGTCGTTCCACCACCAACGGGATAACTGTCAATAACCAAATCAGCCGCTGCCAAGTAGTATGGAAACTCTTTTGAATAATGAAGAGATTCCTTTATAATCAAGTTGTTAGGGAATTTTTTTAAGAGTGTAGGCCAAAAACTCTTGCGCTCATTAACACCAGCAATGTAAAATACCACATTTTTATTTTCATGAATAATATCTGTAATAATATGGGAAAAATTCGGTCGTTTATTTGAAATAAACTTATTTTCTGATCCAGAAGAAAAAATTATTTTTTGGTTCAACGGAATTCCGAGCTTTTTCCGCGCCGACTTCTTGTCTATTGTCAGGATTTCAGAGCTTTCACAGGGAATACCTAAGACTTTAGATGAGGGAGACCCTCTTCTCTCAAGTGTCATACTTGCTCCCGATTCTGTCAGATCAGCAACACAATCAGCAATGGAAACACCAAGCCAAAAAATATGATCGGCATGGTTAAAAATTATAACCGGGCGCTTAAATTCCTTTGTCCCAAAGGCAATCAGTGCTGTCGGATCATTCATATGTATATGCAACACAACATATTGATAACCGGTGGCCAACATTCTTAATTTTCTAGCTTTTTCTAAAATCGTTTCCTGTGGATTATAACGGAAGAAATTACCCTTAGAAGCTTTCATAATTTCCGGCAGACGTTTTGGCACTTCACAGCATTGCCTCAAAACCACACACGAATGTTCATATTCTGGCATATTTTGGACCCAACGTTCCACACAACGCGTGTGACCGCCCGTGATGTAAGCTTCTGTCATCACATGAAGTATTGTCCTAGGCTTATATTGAGCCGATAATGGGATATGTATTGCCTGAGCAAGTTTAAGAAACGGCGCCTCAAGAATATCCGAAGAAAAAACATCCGTCACATGACTGACGGCAAAATCAGCCGCTTTCCGAGCAAGAGCACATTGCTCTTCAATATTTTTTGCCCGTGAAACTTTTTGCTCCATGTGCAAAAACGTTCGCTGATGAGATTTTATACGCCTAATGAGATAGTCACTCTTATTTATAAGCATTAACAATCTCCACAACCTGTTCAACTTCAGCATCTGTCATCACGGGGCTCATTGGCAAAGAAACTATTGTCCGGTGAATTTCCTCCGTCACAGGATACGAACAATTTTGCCACTCTTGATAAGCTGGTTGTTTATGTGGTGGTGTGGGATAATGAATAAGCGTCTGAATATCGTTATCCGCCAAATATTGCATAAATTTTTCACGTTCCTCAACACGAACCGGAAACACATGCCAAACATGCGCCGATTCGTCATACACTTCCGGAAGGATAATTTTCGGATTCGTAATATGCTCACGATAATATTTTGAGATTTCTCTCCGGCGAGCGTTATCTACATCCAACGACGCAAGTTTTACATCTAAAACTGCCGCCTGAATTTCATCTAAGCGAGAATTTAACCCTTTGTATATATGATGATATTTCCTATCGGAGCCATAATTCGCCAAAGCCTTGACCTTTTCAATCAAGTCTTTATCATTTGAAACAACAGCACCGGCATCACCCAAAGCGCCCAAATTTTTTCCTGGATAAAAAGAAAATGCGCCGGCATCAGACAAATTTCCAACACGTTTGCCTTTATAAAGCGCACCATGTGCCTGCGCACAATCTTCAAACACTTTTAAATGATATTTTTGTGCCAAAGACCATATTTTTTCCATCTCAACGGCTTGTCCATAAAGATGAACAACCATAATAGCCTTGGTCTGAGGTGTAATGGCAGCCTCAATCAAATCAGGATTAATATTATATGTTTTTATATCAGGCTCCACCAAAACAGGCTTACATCCGTTGTCTGTAATTGCTAAAATTGTGGCTATATAAGTATTGGCTGGAACAATAATTTCATCACCTTTACCAAAACCGGAAGCCTTAATAATCAGTCTCAAAGCATCTAAACCGTTAGCCACCCCAATAGCGTATTTTACACCGCAAAAGCTTGCCCAATGCTCAGCAAACTTTTCATTTTCCTCGCCCTGTAAATACCATCCCTTATCAAGGATACTTGCTATCCTTGCATCAATTTCGGAACGAAACCGATTATTAACTTTTGCCAAATCTAAAAACTTAATCATAAAATATTTCCTTCCAAAGGCTTCTTCAAACACCTTAAAATCCGCTGTGGATTACCAACAACTACCGCATAATCTGGAACAGATTTTGTTACAACCGTTCCCGCGCCAATCATTGCCCCCTGACCAATAGTTACACCAGGTAAAATCGTACTACCCCCCCCCAATAGCAGCATTTTTTTTCACAACTATTTTTTCCATCTTCCAATCTTTATTCCTAGATTTTGGATAACGATCGTTGCAAAACGTAACATTTGGGCCAATAAACACATCATCCTCTATAGTGATGCCATCCCAAATTTGCACACCACATTTAATTGTAACACGGTTTCCAATAGAAACTTCATTTTCAATAAAACAATGGGAACAAATATTACAATCATCTCCTATTTTAGCCTCAGGCAAAACCACACAAAATTGCCAAATATTGGTATTATTTCCGATAGTTAAGGATTGTACATCTGATAAAGGATGTAACATATCTAACCTCCATGTATTTAAATAAAATAATCTTCTAACCTGCACATCTTATAACAATATAAAAAGAATTATCCTCTTTTATTTTTAAATATCAAGACATTTTATTGTTTAATAAAAAAAATTTTTTAATTTTTCAGAAAATTTCTTGCTTCCTTCAAAATTAAGATGGTCAAAATCGTAAAAGTCACTATCCATAAACGTCTCATCATCAAAAAAATTAATGCACTTTATTTTTAATTTTTCTGCTAATTGATAAACTTCATCAAAATTAAAACCACGTGAATATGCTGCTTCTCTGTATATTTTTTTTTACTGGCATTAAAACGAGATAAAAACTTACATTCCTTTTATCAAGCAAATCTAAAATTTTTTTAATCCAAAATTCCTGACTATCTTGTCTATAATAATTTTTTAAAAGCTGTAAAAAAATCTTGGGAATTGCTCCCCAGATTAAATGATGTACCTGAATAATATTGCGGATTAAAGCCATATGCAACATGAGAACTCCCTAAAAACAAAGTATCAATATGTTCCATGAAAGGTAAAAGCTGTTTTTTTTTGTTTGACCTCAAAAAAAACGCATCAGAAGGAAAAGCTGTTTTATGTAATAATTTTTTTCTTAATCTCTTGCGCCACTTTGAAAGAGGTACAGCACACACCAAGCATTTAATTAAAACATTATATACATAAAACAAAAGATCTTTCATCCTTAAAATTTCCCACAATATAAGCTCATCTCATCAAATATATTTTTTTCTTATCAGTCTTTTCCTTGTATAATCATATATTTTCTTAAAAATTCTATATTTTAACCTTTTAATTTTCACATCAAAGCAAATGCTTTTCTTATGATCCAAACAATAAGAAAGTGTTTGGAAAAATATTTCCTTAGCATCTTCATTAAACGTATATCTATCTTTATTTTCAATATCTCCCAAATAGTTTATACATTTTTTTATTTCTTGCCAAGCTTTATTAATATAAAAATCATTATATTTTTCTTCAAAATACCGATTAAAATCCAATGCGCCCCTTGCCTGCAATGCAAATTGCTCAAACGGATTTAATTTCTGCCAAATTCCCCCCCCCCTTGTGATTGCAAAATTCTATAAACACCGCAAAGTTCATTAACAAAATGAGACTTTCCGCATGCAAGGTGCTGAACATAACGAAAGACATCGCCCTCAAAAGAACGCTCAGCTCTTGTTCCTATAGAAGATTGAATAATATCTGGGATACCATTAATATATACAACATTTTTAAAAAGCATACCTGTCGTTTGCGAAAAAAGCAGAGAATTGTCCAAATAATTTGACATAGAAAATTCTGCCGTTTGTTTTTTTGTTATAACATATGGTAAGGAATGCCCATCCTCAAACAAAGCCAAACAATTTGCATTATAAATTGTATAATCTTGATGGCTTTCCAAAAAATCTACGCCTTTTTGCAAAAAATTATCATCTAAATAATAATCATCAGCGTCCAAAAGTGCAAAATAAGGTGTCTTCATAATTGCTTTTGCTCTCAAGATATTCTTCAAATAGCGACCATTTTCCTGATTATATAAAACCCTAATAATATCAGGATATTCGTGCTCATATTTTTTTATAATTTCTAGGCTATTATCCTCAGTAGAATGATCATCTGTAATAAGCAGTTGATAGCAAAAATTTGTTTTTTGCATTAAAACAGATTTTATAGCTTGTTCAATATATTTTTCCTGATTGTAATTAGACATAATAACCGTTAATTTATAATCCATAGCAAACTCCTTAGGCATTATAGACATAATGCATTTTATCTGTTTTTATTTCTAAATATCAAGTATTATTTTACATCATTCAAAAATATGCTGTAAAAAAGCAAAAATAACAAGACAATGGTAATCAACAATGTCGTATTAAATAAACGCTTGTATTTTTTTATTTTCCGCTCCCAAGGTGTAACAATTTTTGTAAATATAGCTGTACGAGGTAGCTCTAAATAATCATAGATATTCCACCATATTTCTGCATGATTTGGCTGGTTATTCCAAGGTTTTGAGGCAGCATAGTGCAAAATTTTCGGATTAATAATAGAATCAAACAATTCTTCACGCGAATAGTTGCTTTGAAAGTCTTCTTGTCTCATTAATTGACGCAAATAAGGGTACGATATATAATTAAGTGGCAAAAAAAATACCCTACCCGCACAGGCAATATTCATAATATCTTGATCTGGAAATCTTTTAACAATAGAATCATCCGAAGCAATATCAAGCATTCGTTGCTCTAAATTATCTTGACGTATTTGGTTTAAATTCATAAGCCAAATACCCCCCCCAACATAGCAATTTTTGAGCAAATCATAGTATTTCGGCTTAAGATGCGACAACTCTTCAGGCTGATATTTACTAAACGGGCCACGAACACCAGCGATATAGTTTTGTTTCAAATCAATATCATATAATGATGAAATATCATCCATAAAAACAACATCTACATCTGAATAGATTATTTTTTGATATTGAGGAAAAAAACGAGCCGCAAAACATCTGATTACAGTATCAGCTGTAAATTTAGAACCTGCCCATCCGCCCAAAAAAGCATGCGTTTTAAATTCATTGAGCATAAAACGACCTGTATTACAAAAATGAACAGATGCATTTTTAAAACGATTAACGACCGATTTCAATAATACCTTGTTTTCTTTGGATATATCATGGTGCAAAACCTGAATTTCATAATAGATACCAGCTTTTGCCCGATTAAGCAACGACCAAAAAGCCACCGCCGCCGGGACAGTATAATCATTATTAAAAGCAAAAAAGATAGGTATTTTTTTCATATCAAGTCCTCCTTAACAAATTTCTTTTAAAATCGGAATCAAACCAAACAAAATATATATTTTATAATTTTTCTTACGCTTAATTTTGAGTAATAGTATCTTAGAAAATATATAATATTTCTTTAAACTTTTCTCTTCATCATAACTTAAAAAAGGAATACACGAAAAGAGTTTGTAATCTTTATGGTGAAGTTTTAAAACATTCGCCATTTTTTGTTTACAAATTTCGGAAAAGCACAAATTTTTAACTTCGTCAGTTTCTGCTTGTTTAATTTTTCTTACAATATTCAAATTCTGATAACCGTATTTTTCATCAGGTTCTAAATAAGCCCCTTCTGCCCATTCATTCCATGCGTTAATAAAAAGTAATTTTTCTTCCGGATTATCAAACTTTTGGTCCGTATAAAGCGTTATTTCAGCCAAAAATTTTTCAAAAAGTTTAGGTGTTGCACCATAAAATAACCAACTACCCCTTTTTCCACGTCTTGATGTATTATCAAAATCAGGATATACCGTCTTAAACAATTTGTAAGGTTCTTTTCTAAGAATATATTGCATAATATTTTGGAAATAACTATAAAAAGTGAGTTTAGTATTTACATCAAATAGCTTAGGAATTCCCTCTGTCATTAAAACTTCTTTTGCCATAAAATTTGGCGCACCTTCAGTTGCAGCATCATAACCGTATTTTTCAGGAGAAACTCTGTTATTTTGCTGACATGTAATCAAATAAAGTTCCAAATTGTATTTTTGTTTGGCATATTGACGCCAAATCTTTGTAACCTTTTTTGGATTGGGTAGCAGATCAGCCTGATATATTAATAAAACAGGCTTATGATTAATTCTGATATAACGCCAATCCTGAAAATATTTATATAAATCATCTATAAACCTGGTAAAAGTCGTAGAATCGTAGGTTTGTTCAATAATAACATCTTTATTACCCGCATCCCAGGTTTTCGTCCAATTATGATTAGCCCACATGAAACAAAAAGGTATGTTAACTTCAGGCGTCTTAAGCATATTTAAAAGGGGCTTTTCCAAAAGGGTTTTTCCATTAAACCAATAATAATAGTAACAAAATCCGTCTATGCCATAATCTTTTGCCATTTGGGCTTGTTTAACCATCACATCTGGTGTTTCCAAAGAATAATAACCTATGTCAGAATGTGGCACTCTAGGCTGATAATGCCCTTCAAACATGGGGGGGGGTAGACCTTGTGTTCGTCCATTCGGTAAAACCTTTTCCCCAAGCTTTATCGTTTTCAGGAATGCAATGAAATTGTGGAAGATACATAGCAATATTTTTAACACTTCTCATCATAAACTCCTCTACAAAATATAAAATTTTCTTTAAGTTTATAACCCTTATAGTGAACCTGTCAATTTTTATTTAAACTATTTATTATCTTTTAAACAACAACTAAAAGGAAAGTCTTTTCTTAAAACGTTTCCGCAATTTTTTATCAGGAATGAACGAAATAAAAAATTTCAGGACTGAAGTTAAAAACGTCTTTTGGGGCGTCATTAATAAAACAGCAAGGCGGCAAATACACTCTTTATTTTTAATGAAAGTTTCTTCAGGTGAAAGAAGAAAATTTGTCATTGCCTTAATATAAACTTTTTTAGATTCAAAAATATAGAAAAAATGATTATGCTTAAAAAATTCAGAACAACCATACATCAAAACCGCATTACCCAAATTTTGTTCTGCTTCGGACATAGATGACCAAATACCGGCTAAATCATAATTATAAACAGCGGTAGGCTTATTTTCTAGATGCGCTTTACCCCCCCTTGCAGATACCATTCAAACCTAAAGCCATCAGCCCTGTATGCTTCAGGAAATGTCAGATTAAGCACCTTTTCAAATTGATTATTTTTGCCCGTTTGAAAATACAGGTTACGATAAACAACGCCACTTGTTTGTATAAAAACAGCTTTACCGGCCATTCTGTCCTTGAGATCAAAATCTAAGGTCTTGTCATCACCTTTATAAAACAATTCTTCATGATCACCTTTTTTCAGAATAATATTTGTCAAATACATACTATAATCTTTGTGTTTTTCCAAAAAATGAACGGCTTCAAAAAATTTATGATCATCTGTATACCAATCATCAGCATCCAAAACACAAAAATAATCTGCGCCTTTTAACAATGTATAACCATGCATAATTGAGCGTAAAAGTTTTAAGTTTGTCTTATTTCTGACAACCTCAATGCGCTCCGGATATGCTTTTTGATATGCCTGAGCAATTTCATGCGATCTATCGGTGGAGCAATCATCCAGAATAATTAACTTATAATTAAAATCAGCCTTTTGCATCATCACGGATTCAATAGCGTGGGCAAGTGAATTTTCTTTATTATAAGTTGGCATTAAGCAAATTAATTGAACCATCTTACATCACCCTTATAATTCTTGACAATTCTCTCAGAAGGTCATGGCCGTCCCAAACAATATCAATATTCATCGCCTGTCCAACC
>CANROV010000079.1 GCA_947632315.1 Candidatus Gastranaerophilales bacterium | reverse complement strand
GAATTCATCCAAGCTTGGTGTTTTTGTTTTTCCGCTTGATGATGAAACTGATGAAGGTTGGGTTGGTTTTGTTTCGCCCAGCATTTTTATAACGTTGCTTCTTACTTTATTTAAGTCAACGCCCAAATTCTCCAGGACTCTTGCCGCAACACCTTCGCCTTCTCTTATTAATCCGAGTAGCAGATGCTCCGTACCTATATAATTATGACCTAATTGTCTTGCTTCATCCCAAGACAATTCCAATACTCTTTTTGCTCTAGGCGTAAAAGGAATTTCAACTGCTACAAAACCTGAACCTCTGCCTATAATTTTTTCGACTTCTACTCTTGCGTCTTTTAACGTTACGCCCATCGATTTTAAGGTTTTTGCGGCTACTCCTGTTCCTTCGCCAATTAATCCCAATAAAACCTGTTCTGTTCCTACAAAATTATGACCTAGTCTTCTGGCTTCTTCTTGAGCAAGCATTATTACTTTTATAGCCTTCTCGGTAAAACGTTCAAACATTACTTTGATTCTCCTAATAAGACTCTATATTATCTATTTTACACCATAATTTAAATTATACAATCGGTTATAAAAATTTAATTTTTTCTTTTGCAGGCATGTAATCTTTATTTACCTCTAATACTTTTAAATATGATTTTTTTGCTTCCTCTTTTTCCCCTGTCTTTTCATATATTTCACCCATTATAAAATGATTCTCCGGGTCTTTATAACATATATCTATACTCTTTTTGATATAATTTTTTGCTGTTTCCGTTATACCGTTATTTAACAGTACTCTTGCCGTATATTTGTATATCTCTGAATTAAATTGTTCTAAATATTTTATATTCTCCAAAATTGTTTTTACTGCTTCTTTTTGTTTAAGCTGTATCAATATGTCTAAATCTCGTTCATAATAATTTCTTATTTGGAAAAATGTCGGATAATCTTTTACTTCGTTTCGTATGAGTTTTATTAAAAATATATTCCACTTAACTGCTGATGATTGATTATTTATATAATTAAATACTTTAAGTGCTTTATCATATTCGCCTTTTAAAAATAAGCAGTATCCGAATTCATATGAACTTTTAGATTTAAAAAAGCAGTCTATTGCTTTATTCAAATTTAATTCGTTTAAATAAATTTTACCAAGTAAATTTAAATTCTGTAAATCCGAATTATTTTTAAGTTTTTCTTTTATTTGAGAATAATTTTTTTTTATGTAAAATAGTTCTTCGATTTCATTTTGCTGATTCATATTATTACCCTTAACAATTATATAAAAAAGGTAAACGTAATTCTTAATGAACCGTCATTTTTTAACACAAATTATACGTATTTAGCTGATTTTATATTAACTTATCAAATTAAATGTTAGGTATCATATTTTGCATCATGATAGCTTGAATCATTTCAGGCGTCATTTCATTATTGCCGTTCAGCAGATAATTTTGATATTCATTTCTGTGATTATTATCAGGCCTGTCAAGCATCATTGATAAACTTTGCATTTGCATATCCTGTTTAATTAACTCAACAGCTTTTGCGTATTTTTCACTGTCATTATCATCCAAAGAAGCTTTATTATTCTTAAAAGGCGTAGCAGAAGGTGTTGCTTTTCTTGCCGGAGCTGATTTTGCCGAATTAATATTAGCTTTTTCAGTCCTTATTACTGTTTCTGCTTGCGGATGTAAATTACTTCCATAACTGCCTTGTATTAATTTTTTAATTTCCGTTTCTTCAGGATCGTATGATGTTTTTGATTTTTCGGCTTCATACGTCTTTAAAAATCCTGATGGATTTTCTTTTAGTTTTGCAATTTCTTTTTTATTCAAGTTATAATATTTACACTTTTGTGTTTTTTCCATGCATAATTTTGCTTGAATAGCATAGGATGTAAGTTTTGGGACTGTATTTAAAACTATTACTTGTTCAAATGCGTATTGAGCATCTTGTTTAAGTGATACATTCATATATGAATTACCAAGGTAATACCAAGCTACGGCATTGGCAGGGTCTTTTTGTACATACTGTCTTAAATTTGATATACAGCCTAAATAATTTTTTGTTTTATATTTTGATATTGCATCTTGAAGCTGTGCTTTCTCTTCTGCACTCAGTTTCGTTGTTGTTGTATCATCGGCAGAGTATGTACTCATGTATATTCCGGATAGTAATGATAACATTATCCCAAATATGATTAGTTTTTTCATTTATTTGCCCTCTTTAAAATGCTTGTAATTAATCTTACCTCATTATAAATTATATACCCAAATTCATAAAATTTCCTAGTATATTTATATTAGATAAAGAAATATTATAAATATTTTTCCCCTTTTACTTATTTTATAGGAAATTTAATTTTTTATTTCATCTATAAGTATGAAAATTTTCTTAAATAGTATATTAATATTTGTAACATATGTATAATTATATTATATTTAATTGTTTAGTAATTAATACTTTTTATTTCGGAGGAGAAATGAAAATAAAAATTAAAGAAACCGTAAAGCTAAAAAGAGGATGGAGTTTATATAAACTTGCAAAAGTTCTAAATCTGCCCCAGCAAACTGTTTATTCTTGGGCCTCCGGAAGAACACAGCCTTCTTATGAAAATATGGATAAACTTTGTGAAACTATCGGTTGTAATATCGGTGATTTATTTGAAGCGGAACCTGTTCAGCATAAGTTAAATTTAGCTGTTAATCAATAATTATGTATTGTTATGTGCGCTTTCTACGATTGTTTTTATATCCGGAATATTTTCCCTGCCGTTATTCGTCATATAAATTAAATATTCTATATTGCCTTTTGGCCCTTTTATCGGAGAAAATGTTAAATCTTGAATTTTTAGATTTAAACTGTTTGCATATGAAATTATGTTTTGTATAACTTCTATATGAATTTCTTTATCTTTAACTACTCCGTTTTTTTTCACTTGTTCTTTTCCTGCTTCAAATTGAGGTTTTATTAATGCAACTATTTCAAAATCCTTTTTATCTGTAAGATTTATAACATTTTGAAGAACTTTTTTTATGGATATAAATGATAAATCCATTGTTATGAAGTCGGGTTTTTCGTCGGATTCCGAAAAAATATCAAGTTGAGTGCAATTTTTAATATTGACTCTTTCAACAACTTTTACTCTTTTATCTGTTCGTAGTTTCCAGGAAAATTGACCGTAGCCTACATCAACGCTGTATACTTTTTTTGCTCCGTTTTGGAGCATGCAGTCGGTAAAACCTCCCGTTGATGCTCCTGCATCCAAACATATTTTGTCTTTTAAGTTAATTTTAAACGTTTTTATGGCTTTATCCAATTTAAATCCGCCTCGTGATACAAAAGGCATGGTTTTTATTTCTATGTCGGTATTTTCTTTTAATTCTATTAAAGCTCCTGATTTAGTTATAGTTTCGCCGTTAATTTTGACATCACCTGCCATTATTGAAGCTTGAGCTTTGCTTTTTGTTTCAAAATATCCTTTATCTGTCAGTATTTTATCAAGTCTTTCTTTTGTCATCAGAATTTAAAAATCCTTTTTGCGTTTTCTGTTGTTTTTTGTTTTACTGTTTCAACATCAATATTTCTTAATTTTGCTATTTCTTGAGCAATATATTTAAGATATTTGGGAGTGTTTAATTTGCCTCGATATGGAACAGGGGTAAGATATGGTGCGTCTGTTTCAAGAAGCATTCTATCAAGCGGTATTATTTTTGCTGTTTCTTTTAGATTGACGGCATTTTTAAATGTTACAACGCCGCCTATGGCTATATAATATCCTTTATCTATACATTTCTTCGCAAATTCAGTATCGCCTGAAAAACAATGATATATTACATTCTCTAAATTAAAATCATTTAGTATATTATATGTATCTTCATGAGCTTCTCTGTCGTGAATTAATACGGGGAAATGATAGTTTTTTGCTATTTCAAGCTGTTTTATAAATATTTCTTTTTGTTCTTTTTTTGTGTCTTGCTCCCAATAGTAATCAAGCCCTATTTCACCAACGGCAATTATCTTTTTCAGGCTTAAACCGTTAATTATTTCTTTCTCGCTTGCTTCCGTGTATGTTTTGTATTCCGAGGGATGAATGCCTATAGCTCCGTAGAGCATATCATATTTTTCAGTCAGTGTAATTATTTCATTAAAAGTTGAAGGTTCTACTCCCGGAATAATTACTTTTTCTATATCATTATTTTGTAAATCGGATAGAAAATCTTCAAAATTTTCTTTGTATTCTTCAAAATTTATATGCGAATGTGTATCAATCATAAATATATTGTCTCTTATTTTCTTTTATTTTAATATAACAGTAATTTTTGTAAATAAAATTAATATAATGACAAAAATATATATTGATAAACTTTATATATTTGGCAAGGAATAGGAACAATAATTGAATATAATCCCTCAGATGCTTGAACAGCAACAAGTATCAGTAAAAAAGAAACAAAATAAAAAAAGAACCAATGCAGCTTCGGTTATAGGTGCCGCAACAGGTATTTCGGCAGCAATCGGTGCTGTTTATATGCTTAAAAAAGGTAAAGTTCCGTCTTTAAAATTGAATGATTTAAGATATAAAGAGGGTGATGTACTTGTTATCGGGGCGGGTGCCGTATTGGGCGGATTAACAGGCGGACTCCTCGCTGATAAAAATAAAAATAATAAAAATTTAAAGTTGAGAGAAGCTTCTCAACAGTTTTTCGGAAATATGGTCTGCCCTGTTTCTTTACTTGCTTTAACCGAACATATTATTGAAAAATCAGGAATAAAAATTCCTCAGTTTAGTTCTGATTCTTTGGGGGCTAAAATCGCTAATGTTGGTCTTAAGTTTATTCCAAAAGCTTTAGTTACCGTGTGCGCCTTAGTTGCAGGTATGGAAATCGGTAATAAAATTATGAATAAAATAAATGATAAAATTTTTAAAAAAGAGATAAAACATGACGTAAAACCTGAAGATTATCTTGTCCATGCCGATGACCTCTGTCTTACAGCTAATTTCTTATTTAAAGACGCACAAGCTGTTTCTGCCGTTACATCTAAAATTCTTCCCTGGACTTTTATGATTGCAGGTGCCAAGTCGGGTATGCCTCAAGAGAAAATTTAATTAATCTCTATAAATTCGGACATTATTTCATTTGATAATAACATTCCTTTCTCTTTTAGCCTGTAATGACCGTTAAATATTTCCGTTAAATCGAGTTTATTATATTTTTTTATTATTTCTTTGTATTTTTCTTCAAAATCAATATTATATTTGTTGTTTATTTCATTTATATTAACCCCGCTTTGAAGTCTTAAAGCCAGAAATATTTCATCTTCAATAATTTCTTTTTGCGTCAATATATATTCTTCTTCTTTTAAAAACGGATTTGAAATGTATTTTTTAAAATCAGAAATATTTTTGTATCTTAAATTGTTTTCAAATCCGGAAGCATTGACTCCAAAACCGTAATAATTTTTATTATTCCAGTATGCACAGTTGTGTATTGAATTGTATCCTTGTTTTGAAAAATTACTTATTTCATAATGATTATAACCGTATTCTTTTAAAAATTCGCACAAAAACAGGTACATTTCAGCTTGTAAATCACAGTCGGGCAAATTATCAGGCGGATTTTTGCCAAAAAATGAGTTGTTTTCTATTTTTAATCCGTATGTCGATATATGCTGAACTTCAAGATTAATCGCTTTTATAAGGTCTTTCTCCAAAAGTTTTATGTTCTGTTTGGGCAGGCCATATATTAAATCAATGCTGATATTTTTAAATCCTGCTTCTTTTATGTTTTTTATTGCTGAAATAATACTTTTTTCATCGTGATTACGCCCTGTCAGCTTTAATATTTCATCGTTAAAAGTTTGAACGCCAAGAGATATTCTGTTAATACCCGTTTTTTTATATTCCTGTAACTTTCTTAGAGTAAGAGTTTCAGGATTTGCTTCAAGCGTAATTTCTGCCGTTTTATCATAATTAAAACAATTTAATATATTTTCTAAGTCCTGATAATTTAATAATGAAGGTGTTCCGCCTCCAAAATAAATGGTTTTTAATAATTCATTTTTGTACCTTGTTTTAATTTCGCTTAACAAAGCATTCAAATAAGGTTGTTTGTTTTTAATATTCTCACCTGAGATAAATGAGCAATAAAAACATTTACTTTTACAAAATGGAATGTGTATATAAGCATGTTCAGTCATAAAAAAATTATACCATTCTATAAATCGTGTTATAATTCCGCTTTTTTGATAAAATGTATTACGGGAAATGATGTAGATGAAGTTTTTCACATTGAAGAATTGGTTCATCCTAATCATCATTGGTCAAAGGACTCTTTTTATAATGAATTGTCAAATAAATTGGCACATTATTATTGTGTAAAAAACGAGGATAAAAAAATATTGGGCTATATAGGTATATGGCATATATTTGAAGAAGCTCATATTACTACTTTAGCTGTTCATCCTGATTATCAAAGAATGCAATTGGCTCAGTTACTATTAATCAGAGCTATTGAAGGTTGTTATAAAGATATGATTAAATTTGTAACTCTTGAAGTAAGAGAAAGTAATATTCCTGCCATCAAGTTATATCAAAAATTCCTTATGAAATATATCGGAGTAAGAAAAAATTATTATCAGGATAATAATGAAAATGCTATTATTATGTTTACGGAAAATATTTGGTATGATACTTTTAAAAATAATTTTAATTTACTTAAAAATAATATAAATAAGGTAGAAGTTTCTTATGATGAATAAAAGAGTTAAGGAAGAAATAAAAAAATTCCATAATGAAAATTATAAAATTAAATTCTGCCTTGGTACTTTATCATTAGTATGGTTATGTTTATTTATATTGATAATAGCAACGTTTACACAAATAAAAATCAATTTTAATATACCGGATAATGGTTTGCATAGTTATTTAAAGTTTGAATATATTCCTCAAATACCCGTTATTCTGTTTATAGCTGGGCTATTGGGTGAAACGTGGGGATTAATAACTGTATTATTATATATAATAATCGGATTAATCCCTTATTATCCTGTATTTGCACTTGGCGGAGGATTATCTTACATATTCCAATATAATTTTGGATATATTTTTTCTTATATTTTTGCCGTTATTATTACCGGCAAACAACTTAACAAAAGTAATAATGTTTTAAATATTATATTATCCGTAATATATGGAATTACATTAATTCACGTAATAGGTATTTTTTATTTGACTGTTATAGCACTTTTAAGGCATGACTCTTTTGAATTTATTAAAAACTTAATATATTATCAGTCGGTATCAAAAATATTGTATGACATTGTATTCGGATTTATTGCACTTTTGATTGCCAAAGGTATACGTAAAGTTTTATGGCTTTTAATCGGATAGATTTTGAAATATACAGTGCTTATTTATATTCCCAAATTTTCTAAAAGAGGTAGTAATGTCTTTTCTAAAATTTGAAAAATAATTACTGCTATTAACGGAGAAATATCAATCATTCCGATTGGAGGAATAACTTCTTTAAACGGTTTCATAATAAAATCGTAAATTTTTAAAAGCGAAACAATCGGTTCTTTCTTCGTATCAAAAATCGGTATCCAGCTTAATAAAACTACTAATATAATTATTAGATATATTATTTTAAATATAATTGATAAAAAATAAGAAATCATTTAATTAACCTTTATGATGTTTTAGATGTGTTATAACATTCACAATTATTTCTTTCATTAGGAATATTCTCAATAATAGAGAGTAATAAACTTTTTAATCTTGTAATGTTGGATTTAAAAACTTGAATAACTTCCTGATGAGTAACAGGAGGAACATCACCAACAAGTCCGGCATCATAATCGGTAATTAAAGCAATAGTTAAAGGACACATATCAAGTTCTCTTACAAGGTGAACTTCAGGATACTGGCTCATATTAATTACTTCCCAGCCCTGGTTTGTAAAAAATTTTGATTCCGACTTTGTTGTAAATCTGGGGCCGTTAATAACAACTACAGTGCCTGTTTCATGGACGGTAATACCATGTTTTTTTGCTTGTTCGATAGCAATTTTTCTAAGCTCTGGGCAATAAGGATCTGCTGCAGACGGGTGAACACATTTTGGCCCTTCAAAAAATGTATTTTTTCTTCCGTCAGTCCAATCAATAAATTGGTCGCATATAACAAAATCACCCGGTTTAACATGCTTTTGCAGACTGCCTGCTGCACAGGGTGAAATTACTCTTGTAACTCCCAATGATTTTAATGCCCATACATTTGCTCTGTAATTGATTGTGTGAGGTAAAAACCTATGGTCTCTTCCGTGTCGGGGAATAAATGCGACGTTATGATTATAAATTTTACCTATTGTTATAGGATCTGAAGGCTTGCCGTAAGGTGTATCGACTGTTATTTCTTCATAAGGATTCCCTGATTCTTCAAAGAAACTGTAAAATCCGCTTCCTCCGATTATA
>CANROV010000078.1 GCA_947632315.1 Candidatus Gastranaerophilales bacterium | reverse complement strand
AGCATTTTACCTAATAATATGGCTTATGTAATTAAATTTATGACATCGGCTATGGTCGGATTTGTATATGTTTTAAATATGTTAAAACTGGCAAAAATGACTAAAATATTAATATTTGAATGGGCAGGATTATTTATTTATATATCAGCTTTGTTTACTATCTACTTAGGCTGTATGTATAATTTGGGTGAATATTTTATTCCTGTTGCTAATATTAGGTTTATAGCATTCTTGTTTGCTATTGTAGTAACTTACTTTGTTTCTAAATATTATCAATGCAAAGAATTACAGTATTTAATGCCTGTTATTGGTATGACATTGGTATTTTTTGAAACAAATGATTATCTTAATAAGATAAATTTGGATATGCCTATTATTACTTCTTCAATGATAGTTTTATATTGTACGTGTTTAATAATTACAGGTATATTTAAGAATAATGAAGTAATGAAAAAATCAGGAATTATTATAACTGATTTAGCATTGATAAAAATATTTTTTGATATAACAAGCTTTGATGATACTGTAAAAGTATTGGTATCGTTGTTGGTAGGTGCATTATTGTTATTGGTATCATTCTTCTATATAAAAATTAACCGGAACAAGAATGATTAATTGAAATAAGATTAAAGATTTCTGACAAGTTCTTTGATTTTATCAAATTTATGAATTTTGTAAGTAAAACAAACACCGCAGCGATTGTAAATTCTGGACTTACAATCCTCACAGTCTGAATTAATATAAGCCAGACGTGCATATAAATCTATATTATTATAGAAATAATCTTTTAATCTTCCTAATTTTTTAAAATCATTAATTGATACTTTCATATATTTTGAAAGGCCGAAACAGCGAACAGCCGTCATATTAGGTAGTATATCTACGACAGGCCTGCATGTTTGGCAGCTGATTATAGGATTAGAACATTCATATTTGTTACCTATTTTTGTGATTTTTAATAATAATCTTTTATCTTCGACGTCTAAAAGGCAATCAGGTATACTGTTACAATCGTTATTTGGACTTATATCATTTTTTATGCAATCTTTCCAAAAATTTATGAGTAAAGGTTTTATTTCTTTGAACTGTGCGAGTATATCTTCTGTTTGTTCTTTTGTGCTGTTAGGAAGCGAAGTTGAAAAACGGAGGTGGTGAGAATCCGCTATTTTTAAAAGGTCAAATATATATTTATAATCAAAATCTTTTGAATATAAATTTATTCCTAAAGTGAAATTTTTATTAACTTCTTTTAGTTTTTTAATATTATTTTTTAATTTTTCATACATTATTTTGCCGATATCTTTTGGGGAATTACAATTAATTAAAAAACAAAGTTTTTCATTTTGGAGTACATCCCAATATTGATCAAGGTTTAAACCGTTAGTATACACAGCAACGGTTTTTATTTTTTCATCAGCATTAAGTATTTCTATTGCTTCCTTAAAATGAGAATAAATAGTAGGCTCTCCGCCTATAAGTCCTAATTTTTCAGTACCATCAGACTTAATAAATTCAACAACTTTTTTGAAATTCTCAATTGTAAATTCTTCATTTTCTTTATTAACAAACTCATCAGCAAAACAGTACGGGCATTTCAAATTGCATTTTCTTGTTAAAAATATATTTGCCATTTTTATACTCGCATTTGTTATTTATTTAGTACTGATACTAAAAATATCATTTAATTAAAATTTAGTAAAGAAAAGATTATAATGCCCAATAGTCAATACATCCTCCGGAGTTACAACAAGTTTGATATCCTATGGCTTCATATCCATAAGGACAACTGAATTTTGATAAAAGAATATCATTGCCACTTTCTATAATAGAAGAATACATATCCAAAATTTCGTTTTCGCTATAACTGTTTAAATCTGAATTTTCCATATTAGCCTCATTATTTTAATTTTAACATTTTTCCTAATTTTAGATTAGTTTTATCATCTGTTTGAAAAAATCCTGAAAATGGAGTAAAAGTCATTTCATTAAAGTAAATTTTATTATTGTATAAAAGCCAGTCAACCCGCACTAATTTAAATTGTTTTGATAAGGTTTTAGATAATTCTGCCGCTTTTTTCAGAGTTTCTGATGCTTCTTCAAATTCTATAATATATGCGGGATTTAATGTTATATCACTTTTTTGGAAATCCTCATCATATACGCAGCACCGTGCAGGATTAGTATATTTTACTTTTTGATATATTTTTGGAACAGAGTTAAAACAATAAATTTCATATTCTATAGGAAAACTTTTATCGTCATCAATTAATATTGGTTCAATTAATAGTTGAGGTTTTATTGTTTTATATTGTGTTTCCAGTCCTCCCCACGGAAAGAATGTTTGTTTCATCCATCCGTCAAAACGATTTTTTATGTAATTATATAAATTGATTTCTTTTAAAAAATCTTCTTTGCTTTTTATTTTGTATTGCCATTTACATCCATGATTTGTTTTAATAATAAATGAATTTGGTAATTTATCAAACGGAATTTCATCAAAGTTTTGTCCTATCCATAAAACAGGTTTTAAGTATTCTTCACCTATTTTGGACTTAACCCAATCTCTTGCTTTTACTTTATCTGTTAAGTCACTCTTTAATGGAATATTATCATATAACTTTAACCATTGTATTTTTTCATTAAATGTTTTTGGGTGTTTTAAATTTAATTTTTTACCTGTTTGTCTTTTAAAAAGTTTCTCTAAATATTTAGGATATTGACTTTCTTCTAAAGTAACAAGCAAGTTATATTCCCACGGTGGCTCACCGATATCATCAGCTGAGCCAAATTTAAATAAATTACATAATAAATTCATTTTTTTAATTCCAGAGTGCTTATAAAACAATAAAATTTATGCTTAGAAAGATTATACATATAAATATCTTATCATGTTATAACTAATTTATCAATATATTTGATTATATTATAATCTTTATTGCCAAATCCTAAAATAGTATCCTTTTGAAAAAGGATATATTATGGGTGATATTACAAAAAGGTTGGGATTAAAAATAAAAGAACTCAGAGAAAGAAATAACTTTACTCAATTAAAACTTGCTGAATTAATTAATATGGAATCATCCAATTTGTCAAAAATTGAGAGAGGTATACAAATGCCGAAGGAAGAAACTTTAGAAGAAATTGTAAAAGTTTTGAATATAGATTTAAAAGAACTTTTTGATTTTGAACATTTTAAGTCACAAGATGAATTACTTCATAGCCTTATCAATATTTTGAAAAAATCAACTACGGAAGAATTGCGTTCATATTATAAGATAATAAACTCAATACGTGAATTAAACAGCAAGTAATAAAAAAGAAGGCGGCAATTTTGCCTTCTTTTTTATTTTGGGAAAAATATTTTATTATTTTTTAGCTATGTATTTTTTTTCATCTGAGGAGAAAGCGTGTTTAGGTTCGGAATTATTTCCGAGAGTCCATCTTACTCCTGCCTGGAATCCTACACCGTTTCTTCCTCCGCCTGTAAAGAAGGTTTGGAAGAAGCCTGTTAATCTTTCGCCCCAAGTTTTTCTAACACCTATTCCGTATTTAACAAATGGTTTCACGCTGAGTTCGGGTAATGTTGCGTCAGAAGCTTGGAATTGAGTTTTATCCATAAGATTCCATACAACGCTTATACCTGCATAAGGCTGCCAACCGTTATTTAAGTTACCTATAAATTTTAACCCCGGTTCTAATTGGATAGCGTGAAGAGGGTCTGATTTTACTCTTATTCCTGCAGCGTTATTATAATCGAAAGTATTAACGAATGAATATGACATTAAATAACTTGGCTGAATAATAAATCTGCCATCTGCTAATTCCCAGTTATAACCTGTTTTAGCAGCGACACCTGACATTAAAAGATTAAAATCGTCAGTTCCGTATTTAGAATCAGCGCTTGCAATATTAGAACCTACATTGGCGGTTAAACCGGTAAAGAAATTATCTTTATAAGCCATACCAACTACGCCCAGTGTTGCACCGTTTTGATAAATACTTATACCGTCATAAGCCTGATGTGAACCATTGTAACCTGCATAAACGCTAAACATACCGTCCCAGCCGTTGCCAAGTTCCATAAGTTCAGAGTCTCCGCCAAAGAATGAACCCCAGGCTACGTTTGATACTTTTGGGCCTCTTTTTAATTCAACATTTTCAAATATTCCATAAGGTCTTGCCCATAATGCTTTATCTGAATACGGAGTATTTATTGGATTATAAACAAGATTAGCGTCAGCGGCTGCATATTTGTTTGCATTTTTAATAGCTTGACGTTGTTTTTTCGTTAATAACATATACATATCCATATTACGGAAAGCTTCATCATAGGAATTTAATTGAGTTAAGTAGCCCCCTATTTGAGCTGCAACCGGTGCTGCCATAACAGCGGGGTTAAAGTCGTGATATGTGTTACCCGCAGGAGCATAAGATATAACTTTAGCTGTATCATCTACTGTGGAATTCAACCACCTTAATGGTGACAAGAATTTATGTTCTTCTTTTGCCGCTTCACCTAATTCAAAATTAGTTACTTTATCTAAGCCTAAAGACTTTTTAAGGTCATCAATAGATATAGAACCTGAGCTTACGAGGGTATCACCTACGGGGTTATAATCTGCAAGAGTTACTTTTGTACTGCTATCAAGACCTGCAAAAGAATCTGTTTTACCAGTAGCAGAGCTTATATCAGCTTTTAATTTTAATTCACCATTTTCGGTTTTAATTTGCTCTTCGGTGTATGAAGTAAAAGCGCCGTCTGTTGTATCAAGGGTAGTACCTGTTTTCATTGTAATATTTGAATTATTAAGTGAATTACCCTCAGCTAAATGAAGAGTACCTTGATTAACCGTAACTTTTGCGTTTTTAACTTCGCCTTTAAATGTAACTGTACCTGTGTTAGTGGCACCTTCTGTTCCATTTTTGTTAATCTCAATTTCATATTGTTTTTGATCTTTAGTTCCGAGTTTACCCGATACGCCGTCTTCTAATGTGATAGACTTACCCTCAGCCGCATTAAGTGTTAATTTTGCACCTGGATCTGTGTCATTAAATAAGTTATCCATATATATATCGCCGCCGTCGGCAGATGAGTTACCGCTGAATACAACGTCGCTATTTTTTGCTGTAACGGTTAAATCACCGTTAGACCAGATAGCACCGCCTTTTTCACCCGAACTGTTACCTGTAAAACTTGTATCTGTGACAGTAGAGTCAACATAAGCTGCGATAGCACCGCCATTTTTAGCTGCACTGTTTCCGCTGAAGCTGCTGCTATCAACTGTTAATGATGATGTATTATCCTGTGCATTTGATCGTGTTGCGATAGCACCGCCGACAGTACCTGATTTGTTGCCTGTAAATTCAGAACCTGTAATTGTTGCTTTAGAGTTGCTGCCTACAAATATAGCGCCGCCGCCCTCTGCTTCCGCTTTATAATTAGGCTGGCCATCTTTACCCGTGCCAAACTCTGTTCCTGTTGTTGAGTTATTTGTAAATTTTGAGTTTGTAACAGTTGTTTTGTTACCTGACCAAATAGCACCGCCCTCATTTTGAGCTGAGTTGCCGTCAAAAGTAGCATCCTCTACAGTTAATTCTGCCCCATCTCTTTCGGTAAATATAGCACCGCCCTGTCCGTATACAGGGTTTCCGTCGTCGTCTTTTGAGCCTGTTACCGAATTACCGCTGAATGTATCGCCGTTTACTGTCGTTTTAGTTTTGGCTTCTCCATATATAGCACCGCCTCTTTCTGCTGTGTTAGTTTTAAACGTGTTTCCTTCAAAGTTAACACCCTTAGCACTTTCTCCATCACCAGTACCATTTGAAAAACTGTTATAAACGGCACCGCCGTTACGGTCTGCATGGTTATTTTCAAATGTGGAATTTTTAACACTTAATTGTGCATTTGAATTATTACCGTCTTTTTGATGACGTGTTCCTATTGCACCGCCGTCATTACCAGATTTATTGCCTGTAAATGTTGAATTTTCAACAGTCGTTTTGGATGAAGAACCTAAAGATAAAGCACCTCCGCCAATAGGGATGTTATCTGTTACCGCTTGGCCGTCTTTATTCATTTGAGCCGTATTTCCGCTAAATGTGCTGTCTTTAATTGTTGTATTACCTGTGCCGTAAATACCTAAAGCACCACCGTCATAATAAGCACCGTTATTGCTAAAAGTTTGACTCTCAACGGTATGATCCTGTGAATCGCTTGTTCCCGTACGAGCTACACCGCCAATACCGCCATTTGAATTTTGATCTTGAAACTGATTGCTGCCGCCGGAAATAGCAGTGTTATCAGCTATTACGCTTTGAACCGAAAAAACACTGCACATTAACAGTGCCAGTAAAATTTTTCTCTTCTTCATCCTTAATTCCTTTATTTAAAATGTAAACATGTTTTTTTTAGTATATATTTTTAAAATTTTCTAGTCAAGTATTACTAATTGTTTAAAATTAACTTGTTAATTATGAAGTTTTTTATGGTTTTAATTTTGATAACAATTATTTAAAAGAGGTAGTATGAAAAAAGAAAATAATATCGGCCGAAAAATAAAAGAAGCAAGACAGTTTATGGGCTTAACGCAGGAAGAACTTGCCGAAAAAGTCGATATGGATTCTAAACACCTTTCTAAAATAGAAAACGGACTTCATCTGCCAAGTTATAATACTTTGAAAAAACTATCTTCATTCTTAAATTTTAATTATGAAAATGCTGAAACTGTAAATCAAAACAAAAAAATTGATAAATTAATTTACTTAAAATCTATTAAAATATTAAATTCAGCAAAAAATGAAGAAGAAATGAAATTTTATTATACTTTGCTTAAAATTGCACAAAAAGGTTTATCAATCCATTAACGGCTATTGTATAAAATCTGAATTGTTAAATATTATCCCTAATTTAGATTGATTTGGAATATTATTGTTATATTCTTTGATTAATATTTCTCTTAAATGATTTTCATATTCAGATGTTTCTTTAGAATTTGGGTTTTGCTTATAAATTAATTTTGTTAAAACTTTTATTGATAAATTATTATAAATTCTTAAAAAGAAAATTACTTCTTCTTTAGTATGTTTTTTTAATAATTCATTCTCAATATCATCAATAGAATTTGTTTTTTGTTTAATTTCAAAATAATCTTCTGACATATTTATTAATAATTTTTGTATGTCAGACAATATTGTATCGGAAATTTTAAAAAAATATTTGCAGGTATTAAACATTTCTTTATCATTTATTAAAAGAGAATAGAAAATTAAATATATAGGTTCTAACATGTTTTTGATATGAATATTATAAATTTGAAAATTTTTTATATATTTATAAATCATTTTTATTAATTTTTCAGTTTTATCAAAGTCTTCTTCTGCTTTTATATCTCTTAGACTTTGTATTTCAAGTAAAAAATCTGTGTGAAACTTATCCGCTTTTAAAATATCTGAAACGTTGGGAATATAAATATAAACTGAAGGAAATCCAAGAAAAGACACATCCCTTATATAAATTTTATTTTTTGTAATTGGAGAAATATTTTTTAGTAAAAAATTTAAAATTTGTTTGTTATCCATATTTGTGTCGTTTATAAAAGAATTTTTATTGAATTCATATTTTGCGTTGTTATTGGAGAATAATTTCCCTACTTTACTATTCTCAGAAAAATATGTTAATGATAAAAACATTAATATAAGTACTGATTGAGGATTATTCTGTACACTATCAGTAATTTTATGACCAAATTCCTCAAAGCTTTCTCCAATTTGAGATTTATTCTTGATTTCTATACCTTGGAAAAGTTCTGTTAATACCCTTTCAACCGCAGTGGGGAAATTGGGGTGAGAACCAAATTTTACAAATATATTGCCTGTTTTGCAGTTTTTTATAATCCCAATAATAACAGGTAAATTTTCTCCTAAAGAAGCATCTTTAATTATTACTTCAAAACCTGATGACTCAATATATTCTATCATTTTACGCAGTTTATCGTATTTTATATATTCTTGCCGGGGTATTTTAGGCGTGAAAATTTCATTAAATAAAATCTTTTTTAATGCATAACGCTCGCAAATTTCGGATAATCCTTGAACAATAGCTTCTTCAAAGGTATTACCGGCTGACATTCCGTTTGAACCTTGAATAAAACGTATTATCTCTATCGGTAACAGAATTTCTTTTCCTTCTTGTACCCCATACCATGGTACCATAAGAGTTGCTTCTTTATTCATTGATACAAACTTATTTATTGAAATTAAAAAATTCTTATCGGGAAAGTATTCTGCAATTTTATTGTTTAGCAACTCCGAATATTGAAATGATCTTTTATCAGGAATAAAAACAGAATTTGTTGGTATTAATATGTAATTTTGCAGACGTTCCATAAACTCTGCATAACCGCTTGCTCTGCAATTGATATAAGAATTCCCTTTGCCGTTTGTTCCGTAACTTTCCCCTAAATCTTTTATAT
>CANROV010000077.1 GCA_947632315.1 Candidatus Gastranaerophilales bacterium | reverse complement strand
ATTTAATGCGTCCGGTCTCCTTGAATAACAATCTGCTATCCTTAATTGTATTGCATTCATTTTTAATGCTCTTACTCTCGCTTTTTTATTGCCGTTTGCTCCGGCATGCGCTATTCCGCTTAATATCCCCCATACTGTTATATCTCCGTTTGCAGTTACTTCTGAACCGGGATGACAATCGCCTATTATTACTATATTCCCTTCATATTTTATTACTTGACCTGATCTTATTGTCTGCTTTATATATTTCGTTTGTAAGGATTCAAGCTCTAAATCTTCTTTGGTGTACTCTTGTTCGGGAACTACTATGTCAATCAGCCCTTCTTGTGCCTCCTCATATATCCCTTTTGGAGCTTCAATTTCAAATATATTGTTATTAACGGAATTATTACCAAAAATTACTTCAAGTTCATCTTCTACATTTTCTTTTTTTTCTGTTATTGCTTCTTCCTGTATACTTGTATTTCTGTTATTAATTTCTTCTTGCCGTGTTAATTCTTCTTGTTCCTCTTGTTTTTCTTGCTCGCTTTGCTCTTCTTTTGTTTCTTGCTCTTCTTGTACTTCTTGTACTTCTTGTACTTCTTCCTCTGCTTCTTTTATTTCATATGAATTTATTTGCGTTTCTAATTCTGATTCTTCAGAATTCGTTTCACTCGTTATTCCTCCGTATTCACTATTTATGTCTTGCTTTTCGCTTCCTTCTTCTTCTGCTGCGGATTCAAGTTCTTCTTTTAATTCTTCAGCCGTTTTATATGGCATTTCAGGTGATATCTCTTCTTTTATCTCCGATGTTGCATTTGTTATTATTATTCCTAGGGATAATGCTGTCTTTTCTGTCTCTTCCGACTTCGTTTCTATGCTCGACAGGTTGGAGTCTATTCCGTTAATTAACGATTTTATACTTAACAACTGGGCTTGATTTAAATCAAGCTTCCCTAATTTTAAACATATCCGCTTATTTCTTGATTCCTCTTTATCCAGTATTGAACTTAATTCAAATATTACTTCAGGAGCTGTTTTAAGTTCTCCTAAATCAATGACGTATATGTTATCATTATTTACTTGTTCCATTTTCCGCTCTTTTCTTAAAATTTTATTATTTTTACCCCTATTCCACATGAAAAGAATATATTAAATTCTTTTTTTATTCAAATAAAATTAACTTTTTTGTTTAGATTTATTTATAAATTTCTTAATCTAAATTTACAATTCTCTTAAAACCTTGTGTCTGCATAATTTTAAATTTATTTATCTTTTATATTGATTTATAAAAATTTGTTCTTAAACTTACTTATGAGTAATAATTGTATTATAGTTTCAGAAAATTAAGGATATTAGGAATTTTGAAAAAAATCTTTTACTTTACCGCTTGTTTTGTACTTTTTTCTTATACTTTGCAAGTAATGGCTAATTCTCAAATTTCTCCCGGAATCGATGAGAGTAAATTGGAAGCTTCCAAAAATGAACAAGGTTTGAGTGTTAATAAACCTGAATTTGATACTGATGCATTTGCTAAAAAATACAGAAAAATTACTAAAGATGGTGCAGTTATGCAGGCTCTTGAATTAATGCAGTCTGTTAATATTGCTAAATATTCTTATAATGCTCTTATGGGTAATAATTTGACGACAAAACCTTTTAAAATTGAGTTTAAAAATATAGCGGAAATTAACCCCGAATACGCTTCTTTTGATGCTCTGGGCTGGCAGAAAAAAGATACTCTTTATATTTATATTAATGAAAAACACCGTAATGCTCCTCCGGAAGCTATTGCCTCTCTATTGGCTCATGAAGCTATTCATCAGGATAAATTCCCTTCGTTAAATGAAGAAACTTATGCTTGGACCCTTGAAGCTGCTGTTTGGATGAAACTTTTAGAACAAAATCCTGCCGCTGAAAAAAGTCCTTCTTCTCTTGTTTCCAGAGAAAATATGTTAAAAAAATTATTTGTTAAAGGTGATTACACTAACAAATACATAAAAAAAGCTGTCTATACTAACCCCGGCTATAAAAAATTGCCAACTCGCTCTCCCGGTTTTGAAGATGAAAATTTATAATTGTTAAGCATTGTAAACATGCCAAACTCTTGCCGGACGTGAATTTCCTATTTTATATACTTAGTATATGCAATTTGTATCACTCAATTGTTTTTATTAATATATAAAGTTATTAAATAAATAAAGAAAAGGAACTGTAATATGGCTCGAGTTTTAATTTCAATGCCTGAAGAATTTTTGACTAGAATTGACCAAGTTGCTAATGGTGAAAATCGCACAAGAAGCGAATTGATTAGGGAAGCACTCAGAACTTATATACATAAACAAAAAGTAAAAGAAAATGCTTTAGCTATTAAAAATGCTTCTATACTTGAAACTTTATTGGATTAGTTTTTCTGAAATAAGTATATAACATAATTATGTTACAAATTATATGCCGAGTTTGCTTTATGCATTCTCGGCATTACGATATATGTTGTTATATTGCCGTTTTTGCACTAAACAAAAATTTACTGAATTAATTTTTTATGTTTGTGTTATTATACTTTTGTAATAATTTTTTGCTTTTTTACTTTAATTTGGCAAAAATTAGTTTTATGTGTGTTATGTAATTAGGGTTTATTTAGGAGTTTACAATGAAAATAACAAACTTGCAGTCTTTTACATCTTTTGGCAGAGCTTTAACTTCAAAAGAAAAAAAAGAATATCAATCTTTACAAAATCAAGCAAGACAACAATTAGGGCTTGATAAAACTACTGCTACCATTTTTGATTTTAGTTTCCCTTCTTCTAAAAATGATACCGGTATTGGTTCTTCTTTTTCTCAAAATGCTCAAAATATGGCTGAATTACTCAAGGTTATGTGCGGGGTTAACTCTGTTCAGCTCCAGCCTCAAGGTGAAATCTCTAATTACATTAGGTCGCCTTATTCGGGTACAGGTTTTTCTTTGGGCATGCATATTATTGATTTGAATAAACTTAATACTGATAGTTATCAGCATTTACTTTCTGATGAAGATTTAAATTCCCCTTATATGACCAGAGTTCAAAATCATGAAAATGTTGATTATGATAATGTCTTTGCTCCCGATGGACAAAAAGCTATGCTTAAAAAGGCTTTCTTACGTTTTAATAACCTTAATGAAAATTCTCCTCTAAAACAAGAATTTGAACAGTTTAAACAGGAAAATACATACTGGCTTGAAAAAGATGCTCTGTTTGAAGCTGCTGCAAAAGCTAACAGTTCAGCGGATGTTAAAACTTGGTCTTATAGAGATCAGAATGTTTTTGCTACTCCTCAAGGTGATTCTGAAAGAATATATCAGCTTAAACAAGTTACCGATGATGACGGTATCAATATAGTTGATTTTGAAGAATTTATTCAATTTATTGCCGATAAACAACAAAAAGAATCTAAAGCTGAATTTAATAAAAAAGGTATTGATATCTATGGCGATTGTCAAATAGGCTTCTCGGCAAAAGATTTTTGGGCGCATAAATCCGCTTTCTATCCTAATTATGAATTTGGATGTGATATCGGTAACGGTAAATATTCTTGCTGGTCTCCCGCTATTAATTTCGATAAATTGGATTCTGAGGCGGGTGAACTCCTTTATAATAAGTTTAACCTCTTCTTTAAACGTTATAATGGCGTCAGAATAGACGCTGCTTGGCAGTTGATTAAGCCTATGATTTGTGAACCTTGGCATAATAATGGAAATGATGTCTATGATAATAACGGTAATAAATTAGGACATAAATTGGATCATCAGCCTCAAGTATGGGATGACGGCAAATATATTATTAATAATATAATTCTTGATGCTGCCGACGATAATAATATTCCGCATGATAAAATTTTCCTTGAATTACTCGGCGGTAACTCTTATGACTCCCTTGACGCCGTTAAAGGCTCCGGAACTACCTTGATTCATATTACCAGATATGCCGGTCATGATTGGGGGCGTGTTAAATTCTATGAGTCTCATAGTGCTAATAAATATCAAAATATGAAACCAGGTGACTATACTATTGGCCCCGGTACTCACGATGATTACAGATTGATTGAACAGGCTGAAAATGCTTATGACCGTGCTCCGTATTTGGCTCATGACCTTCACTTGAACAGGCATGATTTGGAACACTCTCAAAATAATAGAGCTGACGCTATCTTTGCTGAATTGTTTACCACGAAAAATCAATTCGCTACCCTACCTGATATTTTAGGCTCCAGAAGAAGAATAAATCTGCCTAATACCACTCAGGGCAACTGGACTTATAGAGCGCCTCAAAATTATGAACGTGAATATTTCCAAAATCTCTCTGAAGGTAAAGGATTAAATACTCCTGATGCCTTGAGTAAAGCCCTTAAAGCAAAACATCACGGTCACTCCTCTCATTTGACTGATAAATTGGATTATTTTGCTTATCTGTTAAGACAAAATGGCCCGATGACTACTAAAGAGGCTGATAAAGCATTCTCATAATTCTATGTTTGTTTAAATTTATTAATAAAAAGGTACTTGCGGGACAGTATTTGCTGTCTCGCCTTTTTCATTCTCCTAAAATTGACTTTTTGCTTTTTTTGTGATTTCCTATAAATAGAGATTTTAATCACGAAAGGACCGAAACTGTATGGCTACTAAAAGCAAAAAAAATGTTGAAGCTTTGGAAAAAGCTCTGAATCATTCTGACTGCGTTGAAACTGTTGAACAGTTAGAAGGTTTGATTGCCAGAGTTAAAAAAGCTCAAAGAATTTATGAAACTTATACGCAAGAACAAGTTGACGCTATCTTTAAAGCTGCGGCGGCTGCTGCTGATAAAGCTCGTATTCCCCTTGCCAGAATGGCTGTTGAAGAAACAGGCATGGGCGTTCTTGAAGATAAAATTATTAAAAATCACTATGCGTCTGAGTATATTTATAATAAACATAAAAATGCTAAAACTTGCGGTATTATTAAAGAAGATAAGGCTAACGGTATTAAAATTGTTGCTGAACCTTTAGGTGTTCTTGCAGGTATTATTCCTACCACTAACCCTACTTCTACTGCTATTTTTAAATCTTTAATAGCTTTGAAAACCAGAAACGGTATTATATTCTCTCCGCACCCCAGAGCAAAAAAATGTACTATTGCTGCTGCGAAATTGGTTCTTGAAGCAGCCGTTAAAGCAGGTGCTCCCGAGGATATTATCGGATGGATTGATGTTCCTTCCGTTGAACTATCCGCTGCGCTTATGAATCATTCTGAAATTGATTGTATTTTAGCTACCGGCGGCCCGGGCATGGTTAAAGCTGCTTATTCGTCAGGCAACCCTGCTTTAGGTGTCGGCCCCGGTAATACTGCTGCCGTTATTGATGAAACTGCTGATATTAAAATGGCTGTTTCTTCTATACTTATGTCTAAAACTTTCGATAACGGCATGATTTGTGCTTCTGAACAATCTGTCATCGTTGTTGATAGTATTTATGAAGAAGTTAAAAAAGAATTTGTTTACAGAGGTGCTTATTTAGTTAACAAGGCTGAACAAAAGAAAATGGTTGATTTACCCTTTATTGACCCTCAAAGAGGTACCGCTCATCCGAGTATTGTTGGTCAGCCCGCTCATAAAATTGCTGAACTTGCAGGTTTTAAAACCCCTGATAACGCAAAAATATTATTGGTTGAAAGACCTAATGTCGATTGGAATGATCCATTCAGCAGAGAAAAATTATCTCCGATTTTAACTATGTATAAAGCTAAAAACTTCGATGAAGCTGCTGATATGGCTCATGAACTTGTTCTTAGAGGCGGTGCGGGTCATACCTCTGTCCTTTATACTGATGATCGCTCTTCCGAAAGAATTAATAAATATGCAGAAAAAATGCCTACTTGCAGAGTATTAATTAACTCTCCGTCATCACAGGGAGGAATCGGTGATTTGTATAACTTTAAATTAGAACCTTCTTTAACTCTCGGCTGCGGTTCTTGGGGCGGTAATGCCGTTTCCGGTAATGTCGGAGTTGAAAATCTTTTGAACTATAAAACAGTTGCTGAAAGGAGAGAAAATATGTTGTGGTTCAAGGTTCCTTCTAAAGTTTACTTTAAAAGAGGTGCTACTGATTTAGCTCTCCGTGAACTCGCAGGCAGAAAAAGAGCTTTCATTGTTACGGATAGATTCTTATTTAATTCCGGTGCTGTTGATACCATTACTAAAGTTCTTGATGAAATAGGTATTGAACATGAAGTTTTCTTTGATGTTAAACCTGATCCGACTTTATCTACTATCAATCAGGCTATGACAATTTTAAAACCTTTTGAACCTGATGTTATTATTGCTTTAGGCGGCGGTTCTCCTATGGATGCTGCTAAAATTATGTGGTTAATGTATGAACAGCCTGATACTAATTTCTCTGACATCTCTATGAGATTTATGGATATTAGAAAAAGAATCTGCTCTATTCCTGATTTGGGTAAAAAAGCTACTTTAGTTTGTATCCCTACTACTTCAGGTACTGGTAGTGAAGTTACTCCGTTTGCTATTATTACCGATGATGAAACTCACGTAAAATATGCTATTGCAGATTATGCTCTAACTCCTAATATGGCTATTGTTGACCCGAATTTCGTTGACGGTATGCCTAAAGGACTTACTGCTGCTTCAGGTATCGATGCTTTAGTTCACGCTATTGAAGCTTACGTTTCTTGTATGGCTACTAACTTTACTAATTCAAATGCCTTAGAGGCTTCTAAATTAGTATTCAGATATTTGGAACGTTCTTATAATGAAGGGGCTAATGACCCTATTGCCAGAGAAAAAATGCATTATGCCGCTACTATTGCTGGTATGGCTTTCGCTAACTCTTTCTTAGGACTTTGCCACTCTATGGCTCATAAGTTAGGGGCTATGTACCATGTACCTCACGGGGTTGCTAATGCATTATTAATAAGACAAATTATTAAATATAATGCCTCTGATGCACCTAAAAAACAAGCTACATTCCCTCAGTATAAGTTCCCTTGTGCTAAAACTAAATATGGTCAAATCGCTGATGAACTTGGCTTGGGCGGTAAAAATGACGATGAAAAAGTTCAATTACTTATTGAGGCTGTTGATAAATTAATGAAAAATATTAATTTACCTAACTCTATTAAGGATTTTGGCGTAGATGAAAAAACATTTATGGCTAATTTAGATGAACTTGTTGAGTTAGCATTTGATGACCAATGTACCGGGGCTAACCCTGTTTATCCTTTAATGGATGATATTAAGAAAATTTACCTTGATGCTTATAAAGGTATTGTTTAGTTACTTCAATTTAAGAGGAACGAGTTATTCGTTCCTCTTATTTTTTAAGGGCGTTCTTTATGAAAAATGTTATTACGGATAAGGTTATCAATAGATTAACTCTTTATCACAGTATTTTAACTGATTTTAATGATGAATATATTTCCAGTACTCAAATAGCTGATTTATTACATATTGATAATACTCAAGTAAGAAAGGATATTGCTCTTTTAAATTATAAAGGAAAATGTAAAGTCGGTTATAAAGCTTTTGATTTAAAATTGTTGATTGAGTCTACTCTCAGATTTAAAACCGTTAAAAATGCTTTCATCGTTGGTGCGGGTAATTTAGGTATGGCTCTGGCTAAATATGATAACTTTGAAGCCTATGGTTTTAATATCTCTGCCCTTTTTGATAATAGTTTTATGAAAATAGGCTCTAAAATTAATGGTAAAAAAATTTATGATATTGATAATTTACCTGATATGGCTGATAGGTTAAATGTTCAAATTGTTATTTTAACCGTTCCCAGAGTTAACGCTCAAAATGTTGCTGATTTCCTTGTTAAATCGGGTATTAAATATATTTGGAATTTTACTCCTTGTGTACTTAATGTCCCTGATTCCGTTTTGGTTTGGAATGAAAATTTAATCGGTAATTTCCTTCAGTTTACCGTTAATCATAGTATTGAAAAAGAATTATTTATTTAAAAAAGGAAATTCTTTTTTTTGAATTTCCTTTTTTTATATTATACACGTCTTTTGCGAGCTGCTTCTGATTTGCGTTTTTTCTTTATACTTGGCTTTTCATAGCGTTCACGGCGTTTGATTTCTGAAAGTATTCCTGCTTTTTGTATTTTTTTCTTGAATCTTTTTAATGCACTTTCTATACTTTCATTATCTCCGACTCTGACTTCCGGCATCTATTTTTCACCACCTTCATTGTTTTTCTTTTATATTTTGATATTAACAAAAACATTTTTTCTTTTCAAGTATAAAAAAACCGCTTGATTTTTCAAGCGGTTTTCTTTCTATTTGTTTGTTATTAGTCTTGTCTTGGAAGAACTAAATCTTCACATAATTCTAACCAAACATAATTGCCGTCGTTAGCTTTATATGTTCTACCGGGTGTTGTTAAACCTGTTATTAAACCTAAAGCTCCGCCAATCGGTACACCGGCTGCTACACCGTTACCATAATGATGATGTCCTGTAAAGCTTGCTATACCAACACCGGCACCACCACCGACTACTGCTCCGCCTACTGTGTATCCTATCGGTTTTGCCCATCTGTTTTCTGTTAATACA
>CANROV010000076.1 GCA_947632315.1 Candidatus Gastranaerophilales bacterium | reverse complement strand
AATATCTTGAAAGTACAGCGTCAAACCATCCGCATCTTCTCGGACGTCCCGTTGTAGTACCAAATTCTCCGCCTATATTTCTGATTTTTTCGCCTGTTTCATCAGTTAATTCTGTGATAAAAGGCCCTTCTCCAACCCTTGTAACATAAGCTTTCGTAACACCGATTACATTATCAATATGAGTAGGCCCTATTCCGCTTCCCGTGCCTGCTCCGCCCCCTATAGGGCTTGAGCTTGTAACAAAAGGATATGTTCCGTAATCTATATCAAGCATTATGCCTTGTGCGCCTTCAAATAAGATTTTTTTATCTTCTTTTAACGCTGTTGAAAGCCTTTCAACCCAATCCGTGCATAAATACGGCTTAAATATCTCAGCATATTCTCTGCAATATTTTAACATTTCTTCTTTTGAATACGTCTTTGTTCCGTATACATTTTCAAGTATTTTATTTTTTAAAGGCAAAATAGCGTCTAATCTGGAATTTAAAAGCTCTTCATCGTATAAATCCTGAATTTTCAGCCCGTATCTTCCTACCTTGTCTGAATAAGTAGGCCCGATTCCTTTTTTGGTAGTACCTATTTTAACCTGTTTTGATGAACTTTCGCTTATGCCGTCAATATCAATATGATAAGGCAGAGTAATTGAAGCTAAAGGGCTGATTTTAAGCGAAGATAAATCAACTCCCCTTTTTATCAAGTCTTGTGTTTCTTTTAAAAACGTTTCCGGATGAATAACCGTTCCTGCTCCAATAAAACAAAACTTATTCTTATATAAAACGCCTGAAGGTATTAAATGAAATTTATAAGTTTCATTATTAACAACGACCGTATGTCCTGCGTTACAACCGCCTTGATACCTGATTATTACATCAGCATATTCTGCCAATAAATCGGTAATTTTTGCTTTACCTTCATCGCCCCACTGTGCGCCCACTACTACCGTATTTTTCATTTTCTGCCCTTTCTGACATGGCTTTTTCATTATTATTATAAATCAAAATAGGTTTATTATAAATTTATTGTTAAAAATTGTATTGTTGACACTTAAAAGTCTCTTTTGATGTTTTTTAAATATTCCATGCCTGCCATTTTATTTATTTTCCCTAAAAACAGACAAAAAAAAGCCACTTTGTTAAGTGGTCTATTTCTGCATCCTAATGGTCTCTTTTGTGTTTATTATTTAGGAGTTTATATGTGTTCGGGGTTGTAATGTTTCATTTAGTGTTTTGCTTACACTTAAATCTTACATTATTATTATGACACATACAATTTTTATGTCAAGTGTCATTTTTTAAATTTATTAAGTTTTTTTAAATCGTATTTTTTCTATCTGCCTAAAAGCCTTTTGTATTCGGCAATTAAATAATCTTTAGTTTTGGGATATTCTATAAAATCCCACGGCAGTTTCTTATTTGTATCAAATTCACTCTCGGCAATTACATCTAAATCAGATATTAAATTTTGAGCGTACATCTCCTTTTGAACGCTTTTAAAAGCCCCTATGCTTCCGCCTTGACAGTAAACTTTTGTTAAATACGGGGTCAATTCCCTTCCGCTTCTTGATAATAATGCTTGAATATAATCCCATTTTGCACTGCTTGTGCGTGCTTTTATTCCTATTTTAGCAAACTGCTTTTTTAAATATTCGTTTTTCTTTTCCAATGATTTTATACTCTCTCTCGGCGCAAATTGGAACGGAGTCTGTGCTTTTGCAGTAAAACATGAAAAACTCGGCGTAATTATAAATCCTTTATATTTGGTTTTTATCTGCCTGCATAAATCAATAAAAGCGTCTAAATCTTCATAAGTTTCCGTCGGAAGTCCTATCATACCGTATATTTTTATGCCGGAAAACCCGTGAGTTACCATCTTTTCTATTGCGTTAAATATTTCCTCTTCCGTTAAGCGTTTATTTATTACTTTTCTTAATCTTTCACTGCCTGCTTCAACAGCTATCGTTGCTGTCTTTTGTCCGCATTTATGAAGCATTTCAAGTATTTTATCCGATACATAATCCGCCCTTAATGATGATACCGTTACTTCAAGGTTTGGAATAACTTCTGATTTATCGATAATATATTGGCAAATATCGTCAATCTGAGGATGAGCGCATATTATTGCTCCAAGAAGTGCCAGCTTGTTTGTATTCTTAAGCCCTTCATCAATTTTTGATATTATATCTTCATATTTATTAAACCTTACGGGATTATTTATATATGAGGTCAAACAAAAAGCACAGTCTTGTGTACAGCCTCTTTCAATTTCTATTATGTAAGTATTCGGGAAAAAACTTTTTTCGGTCAAAATTGGTGTTGAAGCACATTCACAAAGATTAGCAGTCACCTTTTTTACTTTTTCTCCGCCGTTATTTAAAACAGGAACATAGACCCCTTCTATTTTAGACAGAAGTTCAAGCTTCTCGGTTTTGGTTTTACCTTTATTTCGTTTAAGAGTTTCAAAAACTTCTGAAATATGAGTTTCAGCGTCACCTATCATAATAAAATCAAAATAATCAGCAAAAGGTTCGGGGTTTGCACTCAATACAGGGCCTCCCCCGTATATTAACGGATGATTTTCATCTCTTTCCTTAGCTGAAAACGGTATTTTGTATTTATCTAAAATACTTAATATACCAAGATAATCAAGCTCAAACGAAAAAGAAAAAGAAATAACATCAACATCTTTTACCTGTATTTGAGTATTTTGCGTATCAGTAAAAATTCTTTCCGCACATATACCATCAATAGAGTCAATATATTTATATACAGCAAGATACCCTAAAGCTGACATACCAAAATTATATACGGCAGGGAAACAGCACCAAACATTAAGCTCTGATTGGTTTGTTTTTTGAGTTTGATATAAATATTTCTCCGTCATTTTTTAATTTCTTCGATTTTTTCTTTTTTATTATTGTTTATCGTTTTTAAATATAATTCATCAAATAAAGTAAGCAATAACGCAGCAATTGCAGGTGAAAGAATTACGCCCCATACACCTAAAAATTGAGCTGCTATTAAAAATGCAAATATAATTATAATCGGATGAAGGTCTAAAAATTTACCGAAAACAAGCGGTCTGACAAAATTATTAGATATCCACTGCGCTAAAAGATATACAACTATAGTAAGAATAACAATTATCCAGCCTTGCTGTGAAGCACACAATATTCCTAATATAAAAGCTAATGTCGGCCCTACGATAGGAACTATATCCAGTAAACCTGCAATTAATCCCAATAATACAGCATATTGAACCTTTAATAACAATAAACCTAAAGCCGTAAATATAGCAACGGTAGACATTGAAAGCACCTGTGCTATTACATATCCGCCGACTTTATTTTCAATGTTCTCATATACTTCTTTTGCCTTTTCTTTCATTTTCGGCGGGAACATTACTATTATTGAATCTTTTATAAGATTTTTTTCGTTAACCATATAAAATACAATAACACCCATAGTAACTATAATTGTAATAACCTCCATAAATGCCATTGTAAAGTCTATTGACTTATTAACAACTCCTGAAGCTATTTTAGATGAAGCACCCGTTATTGTATCAATATCAATAAATTCTATAAGAGTTTTGCCCATTATAGATTTTGTACTCAAAAATTCGACCGTATTATTTATTATTGAAGGTAAATTGGATATTACTTGATGAATTTCATGGATAGAAATTGTTACTATCGGTATTAAAAATAAAATTACTATTAAAACAACACCCAGAATAACTAAAGTAGAAGCTAAAGAACGGCTCATTTTACCGCTTAATTTATCAACTGCAGGATTTAATGAACACGCTAAAACAAAACTGGCAAATGCTAATAATGCTATACTTTTTATCTGAATTATGAATAGTATTAACGCAATTGTTACTATTGCAAATAATATATTTTTATAATTTATATTTTGATTATTCCAAAACATTATAAACTCCTTTGTTCAGAATAATTATAACATATTAATAAATTATTCCATTAGTAAATTAATTGATAGTTAAAATCTTCTTTTAATTTATTAATAATCATATCTTTATCATAAAATCTTTTTCCATAGCCCTGATCTTCCCAAACACTATGTCCGGAATGACCTTGCCAAGCGTGTATATAATAATTTTTTCTTGAATTTTCATTAGGTAACGGATCACAGAAATCATAACCTTGTTTAATCATAATTTCAAACCAATATTCAACAACATCACCTTCATCAATATAATTGCCGAAGTGGGCTTTTATTTTTCTCGTTTTCTCAACGTCAAGCATACAGCACCATTCATTAATACGGCATATTCTGGCATAATTCTTAAATAATTTTGGATTTTTCCTTTTTGTTTTCGGATAATTATCAGTAGGATAAATTTTATTCATTATTTTTTCAGGATTACATTCTTTATTATGCGCACAAACAAAACACCTTCCCAAATCACCTGCTATTGCTAAATTAGAATTGGTTTTAAAAGTATCAAAATATTTTTTGACTATATTTCCCGTAAATAAAATATCATCATGAATAATAAAAAGTTTCTTAGCTTTTGTGTTATTTATAGCCCATTGATAACGAATATCATCTTCAGGCGATAATTTAAAAGTTAATAATCTCAATAAATATCTGCGTTTTTCCCTAAAACATAAATCTTTAAAATATGGAGGAATAGGCCACGTTAAACAAGCGTGCGGAGGTTTATACCAATATTTATTCACACGCAATTTAATTTTTATCGGAGACATTATATTAATTAAACGTTCATCTTTATAATGTTTTATTGTATCCTCTCCGGATAAATCATCATCAATCCAGACAGTATCAATATAAAATTCGGGATTTTTATTATCTGTATTTAATGACTTTTTTAAACTTAAAAGAGTATAAATTAATGACTCAGGCTTTTTATATGACTGAATAGCTACATCGATTTGTTCCATTAATAATTTAACTCCTTTAACATTAAATTTTATATTAATAAAAAAGCAAAATCAATAAATTTAAAAAAAGCTATTTTAAAATTACAAAAAATGTTGTATAATCAGTTATTCAAGAAAGGAGCCACTTTATGTGGAAAAGTGATGTAGACATTAATCAAGTTGTTGAATTAAGGGTAAAACCTAATGTTTACTTTGGTTTTGGCTCTATTAATAAAATTGAAGATATAGCAAAAGATATGAAATCTAAAGGTTTAGATAAAATACTTGTTATATCAGGCAAAAATGCATATAAATCCTCAGGTGCTTGGGATGTAATAGAAAAAGCACTAAAAAATAACGGAATAAGCTATATAAATTATGCGGAAGTAACACCAAATCCGACAGTAGACGCAGTTGATGCAGCTGTAAAACAAGGTAAAGAATTTGGAGTAAAAGCTGTTATGGGTATAGGCGGAGGCTCTCCCATAGACGCAGCTAAAACTGCTGCTATTATTCTTGCTAATGAAGGTGTTAGCGCAAGAGATGTAATGGAATTTAAATTTATACCTGAAAAAGCTGTTCCTATTGTAGCAATAAATCTTACTCACGGAACAGGAACCGAAACAAACAGATTCGCTGTTGTTACTATTCCTGAAACGCAGTATAAGCCTGCTATTGCTTATGATTGCATATATCCTTCATACTCAATTGATGACCCCGGGTTAATGATGAATTTATCACCGGAACAAACAATATATGTATCAATAGACGCAGTTAATCACTCTGTAGAAGCGGCAACAACAAAAGTTGCTTCTCCTTATTCCATATCAACTGCAAAAGAATGTATTGAATTAGTAGGGAAATATCTGCCAAAGATTAATGCAAATCCAAACGATAAAGAAGCAAGATATTTCCTATTATATGCTTCAATACTGGGCGGAGTAAGCTTTGATAACGGATTGTTACATTTTACTCACGCTCTTGAACACCCATTAAGCGGAGTAAAACCAAAGCTTTCTCACGGATTAGGATTGGCAATGATATTGCCTGCGGTAATTAAGTATATCTACCCTGCAAAAGCTAAAACTATTGCAACATTATTTCATACAATCATACCTGAATTAAAAGGAACCCCCGACGAAGCGGAATATGCTGCTAAAAAAGTTGAAGAATGGCTATATTCTGTCGGAATAAAGAAAAAATTATCAGATGAAGGATTTAGTGAAGCTGATGTTGATAAGCTTGTAAATCTTACATTTGAAACTCCTTCTTTATCAGGTTTGCTTGCAATAGCACCAATTGAAGGTAAAAAAGAGATTGTTAAAGCTATATTTACGGAATCTTTAAAACCTTACAATTAATGAATAAATAAATTAAAAAAGCCCCCAAAATCAGGGGGCTTTTTTATGCAAAAAATAGGTAAATTATCTAACCATATCAGCTATATACATAAAAATATAATAATTTTATAATTATCAAGCATTAAAAAAAGGAGAAAGCAATGAAGAAAATTTTATCAGCTGTTTTATTATTATTAACGGCAGTAGTATTTACAGGGTGCGGAAAAAATAATGAAATGCAGAGTCAGCAGAACATGCAAAATCCGCCCTCAGCAGAACAAAATCAAATGAATATGAATGCACAAAATCCTAATCAAGAAGAAGTTGTTGTAACAGAAGAAACCGTTGAAGAAATTCCCAATCAACAATAAATCTGAACACTGTTAATCTTATAAAAGCATTAATCTTATAAAATATATTTATAAGTTTAATGCTTTATATTCTCTACTATTTGATATAAATATAATCCTATACCGAAAGGTATTATCATTGTCCTATCCTGCAAATAAACAATTGGCAATTTACCGTTTTTTAAAGAAAAATCAGTTTTTAATATTTCTTTTACGCTCTTATTTTCAATATTAACCTTATATATTATTGAAAAAGTCTTATCTGAAAGTAAATATATATTATCTGAATACTTTGGAGTAATAAATTGAATAGTATTTCCCAAATTTTTTGCCCAGTATAATTTTTCCAATGCATTTTCCTGATATTCATATACGGATATTAAATTATCCTTTGATAACTCAGCTATTAAAGTTATACCGTTTTTTAGTCTGACGGCATCAACAATATTTGCTTTGGAATAATTAGGATTAGAACTGTATATTTCATATTTAAGCGTATTTTTATTTAATCTGCTAAGATTATTAGAATCAACAAAATAAACAAATTTTTCATCTTGACCGGAAATAAATTTCCCGGTTTGAATATTTGAAATTTTTTCTGCACTCTGAAATTTTGTATTAAATTTTTCTAAATAATTATTATCAGTTTTACCTATAATAATATCATTATTTTTATCCGAAAAAGCAAAGCTGTTTGTATAATCCAAATCAGCTTCAAGACTTGCGGTTTTAGTAATTGTTGATTTCCTTATGTCAAAAATTTCCATTGTTTTATCATTACTTCCACCGTAAATTAATACATTTCCATCAGGAAGAATAAATAACCCCGGATAAATTCTTTCTGTATTAAGTGCGGGTGCAGTATATAAATAATGATGCAGAGTATTATAAATTGATGAAAGCTTTGAGCTGTCATATCTTGTTGAACTACCATACCTCTGAGTTCCGCCTGCGGATAATATTGTATTATTATTTATTAATATTGCATTACCTTTTTCACGGTAATTATACAACTTACCTTCAAGAGGAAATATAGTCAACTCAGGACAAGTATATGTTTTGTGTTCTGCAGTTTGATTGTTTGTTTCAATTTTATCAGCTTTATCAATTTTCATAGAATACTTTAAAGCATTTTCAGGTTCATTTAACGTTATTGTTCCATTTGTTTGAATATTTTGTAATGTTATTTCATAAGGCAAAATTGTTTTATCTAAATTTTGTAACGTAAAAAATATTTTTGTTGTCCCAGGCTGAATTATGGCACCTGTCAATGATTGTTTATATTTTACTTGTTCCTTTTTCTCTTTTCTGTTTTTATATGCCTTAACGGGAGCTTTTACATTATCTTTTATTAACATTGGTATTCCGGCAACAAGCAGGGGCGGAAAGAACATTGAACACATCACATAAAAAAATGTATCATCACTCATTGAAACAGCATTCTTTTTTAATGATAAAAGTGTATTATAATCTTCCGTGTTATATAATTCAGATTCTTTTATAATCTTATATTCATTGTTTGAATTATTAATAAGAGAATATTTTTTTATAAGAAACGGATAGAAAGTATCTTTATAAACTATTGTGTATTTAATTTGTTCATCCTTTTGAAGAATAATATCATCTTGTTTAGCGAAAACAGGCAATAAATTTAAAAATTCCAACATTAAAATTAAAAAAAAGACAAAAAACTTTTTTAAATTATTCATATAATATCCTTAATAATATAAAACCATTATAAAGCATTCAGTCAAAAAATGGCAGAAAATACAAATTATATTACGAAATACAAAAGTAAACGGCAAGATTAGAAAGCAGCGGGGAGAGGAGAGGAGAGGAGGGAAGAGGAGAAAGGTATTGTATTACATTGGTGCAGGAATGAACGGCAAGGGGAGGGAGAGAAGGAAAGAGAGAGGGAAGAAAAGAAATATAAAAATATAAAAATCATAAAAAAATTAATTTAAATAAGTTTTTATGATAAAATAAATTTAATAAATGTCGAAGTGGTACTCAGAGGGCGAAAAGGTACAGTGTACCTTTTGAGGAGAGGGGTTCGAGATTACGAGAACCTTCCGCCACAAACGGCCGAGTTTAATTGACAACTTAATATAAAATTCTATG
>CANROV010000075.1 GCA_947632315.1 Candidatus Gastranaerophilales bacterium | reverse complement strand
GTAATTGCAACAGCAAATAACATTTCAAGATTACCCGCTGAAATGCTAAGAAAAGGTCGTTTTGATGAGATATTTTTCGTGGATTTGCCTACCGTCAATGAACGTAAAATAATATTTAAATTGCACCTTGAAAAGAGATTAAAGGGCAGTAAGTCAAAGGATTTTGCAATTACTGATGATTTATTGATTAAACTTGCTAATGCTACAGAAGGTTTTGGCGGTTCTGAAATTGAACAAGTTGTAATATCAGCTTTATTTGAAGCATTTGCAGAAAACAGAATACTTGAAACAGAAGATTTGTTTAAGGTTATAAAAAATACTGTACCTCTTTCTACTACGCAATCCGAACAGATTTTAGCAATTAGAGAATGGGCGAATGAAAGAGCAGTATCAGCAACGGCACATGATGAAAGTTATAATTATGTACCCGAAGAAACCGAAGAAACCACGAAAAAGAAAGAAAAAGCTAAGAAGGATACAGAAACCGTTAAACGTGCAAGAGGCGGCAGAACTATTGATTTTTAAATAAAAAAGGAAATTAAAATATGTCTATAAAATTAGAAATGAATGTATCAATAGGAGATATAGAAAAAGCTCTCAAAGAATTAAATATTAAAGAAAATTCAGAAAATGACTTTAATATTCAACAGCAAATTTGCAATAACATAAAATCTAAAATTGCAAAAAATTCTTCTATGAAAATAGAGCAAGAAGAAGTATTAGAGGATAATTCTGTATTACTTACTATATGTATATAGGGGTTTTAATGGATAAAGAAGATAGTATATTAATTAATACTTATTATAAAAATGCCGAAAAAGCATACATAGAAGGTGATTATGAACAAACAGAACAATATTTAAAAAATATTGAAGAATTAGAAACCAATAACCTTCCAGCAAAAATATTAAGTGCTAAAACATTATACTATCAAGGTTTTTATGATGAAGCTCAAAACTCTTTAAATAATATTTTAAATAATAACAAAATTTATGATAACAAGCTATTGTGTGATATTCAAGAATTTTTAGGGTACATTCATTACCAAAATGCAAATTAAAGAATTTTCTAATGCTATAAATAGCAATCCGAATACAAATAATCTTGCTGAAATTTTTGAATATAGGGGAATTTGCTACTATGAAACAATTGAACCTATAGAAGCATTATTTGATATTGCAAAAGCTATTGATTTGACAAAAGGTAATACAGTTAATGAATTAGGTGAATACATAAGAAAAATAAATGAAGAGAATCCTAATACAGAAGAAATTCAGAAATGTATAGAAAATTTTAACGGAAAATATTTGTATTATTGTATTGAAACAGATAATATAGAATATTTCGCAGAACATTTAAACTATCAGAATGCTATAGAACTTTTAAATACTGCTATTGAAGAAAAAGAATTTGAAAAAGAAGTTTACACATATTTAAAAGGTAAAATAAGTTATAACAATGGCGATTATGCAAAAGCCTTGAATTATTTAAATGAAGCTATAAATTATATCGAAAATGATGAAGGTTGGTATTATCATACAGAAGATATTTTTTATTACAGAGGTTTAACCTATATCAAACTTAATCAAAGACAAAATGCAAAAAATGATTTGACAAAAGCTCTTGAATTAGCAAGAGAAAATAATGATTCAGACAAAGAATCAGAAAAGTTTGTAGAATACACAAATACCCTTAAAAATATTGACCGTATCAATATTTTAACTTGCAGTATGGAACAATTATTACAAATTGAAGGCTTTGACGAAAATAAAGCTACTACATTTATAAAAGCAAGAAATGAAGGCAAATTGTACTATGATATTGATTCTTTTGCACAGGATTATCAAATACAACCTCATATACTATTTGAAATACAAGATAAATTAATTTTTCCGCAGAAACAAAAAAACAAATTAGGCAGAAAGATAGATTGGTAATAATTATAGGAGGAATAAAATGTCAATATATATGCAGTTAAAGTACAAAACAAAACTTTCAGATAAAGAAGTTTTAAAAAAGGTATTTAAGGAACTAAAAATTATATATCAAGACCATAATGATGAATTGGTATGTGATATTAATTATTATGAACTTCATTTAAAAAAGAATAAAGGCGGTGAATATGAAATAAGGACAAAAGGCTATAACGATTGGAAAGAGGAAATAATAGATTTCCGTAAAAAAATAACTGATTATTACAATAAATTAATTCAAAACAATCAGCAAAAAGAAATTTGCCAAAGCATAAAAACAAAGGTCGCTAAAAGTAGTTCAATGTCGTTAATACAAGAAGAAACATTAGAAGACAACTCTATTGTTTTGACAATAAGTGTGTAAGGATAAAAAATTGTATAAGAAAGTATTTTGGATATTAGAAATATTTTTTATTTTATCTTGCTTTTTTAATGATGATTTGTGGGTAAATTTTTGGGCTGTAAATATTGTTATAGCTATTCCTACAGTAATTATTTGGAATTTTAATAGAAATGAACCTTCTAAAAATAATAAAGAACTTAAAGTAAAAAAATCAGAAAAAGATATAAAACTCTTAAAATTACTGTGCAAATGCAAGCAAGAAGGTACATTAAAAGATATAGAAAACCTTAAAAATTCTATTGAAAAAAATATTAAAAATAACGGTTCTGATACTGAATTTTTTGATTTAAACTTCATTATAGCTAAAATATATAACAGAATGAATGATAAAGAAAATACAAATAAAAGTTTTGAAAAAGTTATAAGTATAATTAAAAATTTTAATCATATAGAATTAGGCAAAATAGCTGATAAATATATAGAAAAAGAGCGTTTTCAAGATGCTATCAGTTTATATACATACATATTAGAAGATGATATTCATATCAATACGGATAATATTCACATTGTACCTGACATCTATTATAAAAGGGCAGTTGCGTACTTGGAATTAAAGCACAATTATTATAAAAATTTAGCAATAGAAGATTTGAATACTGCTAAAGAAAAAGCTAAATATATTTATGAAATGTTTGATAATATTTCTGAAAATGATTTAAATGAAAAACTAAATAAATACAATTTAAAACTTGGTGAAATTACAGGAAAACAAGAAACTTTAACTATTGATGATACACACATGTCAGTCAAAAATGATGTACCTTTAGAAATAAAAACAGAAGAGAAAGAAGTTGTTTTTGATACAGAAGAAAATAAAACTATAGAACCTATAAATTACGGTATTCAAGCGTACGAAAAAGCATGTAAATTAATGAATAAAAAAGATTATGTATCAGCTATTGAATTGTTTTTGACAGCATTCCTAAATAATGTTAATACGGTAGATTCTTTAAGAAATTTAGCAAGGGCAGAAAAATGTTTGGGTAACTTGGAAAGTGCAATTAATTATTACAAAGATGTTTTAAATGAAGAACCTAACGATGCAATAGCTTATAACAACATTGGTAATATTTATTATCAAATGAAAAATTATGACGAAGCCTTCAATGCCTACAGTAAAGCAATAGAAATAGATAATAATTTTGATATAGCAATTACAAATAGAGAAAAAATCATAAAGATACATGAAAAAGAACAGCAGAAAAAAGCTGAGGTGTTATATGAGCAAGCACGCAAAGACTTTATTTATAAAGATTATGCTAATGCAAAACAAAATATTTTAAAAGCTATTCAGATTTATAATGCCCCGAAGTATTTAACATTGGAACAGAAAATAAATAAAAATATTGAAAACATTGAATCTCTTTACAATAATGCCATATTATTGATGAATACAGGCACTACCGTAGAAAATTATCAAGCAGCTTTAAAAATGTTAAAAAAAGTAATTGAATTAAATCCTAATTGTACTAAAGAATATTCTATAGAATCTGATAGAATAACTTGTTATATGGGAATACAAGACTTAATAAACTCAGGCAATATAACAGAAGCTAAAAGACTTATTCAAAAAGCCACAACGAAATATACTAATGATAAAAAAATAGAAAACTTTAATAAGGATATAGAAAATATACAGCAACAAGCGGAAAATTTATATAATGAAACTCTTAAATATATTGATGAAAATAATTTTGAAAAAGCAAAAAATTGTATTCAAACAGCATTAAAAATTGATAATTTGGGTAAATACAAAAAATTATCAGAAAAAATTATAGTTGAACTTAATGCAGAAAAATACTATAAGTTATTTTTGAAAGAATTAGATAAACAACACTATATCGAAGCACTTTCTTTAATAAATAAAGCCTTGGATATAATTCCTAAAAAAGCAATTTATAAAAATGCTTTAAAAGAGATTACCCCGATTGTTGCAAATATGTATTTTCAAAACGGACAAAAATTTTTAGAAAAGCAAGATTATGAAAAAGCTATAGAATCATTTAATAATGCTATAACATTAGATTCAACAAATTTAAGCTATTATGAACCATTAAGTATTGCAGTTGATAAAAATAATCAAATTAAAGCAAACTATTTTTACAGTAACAGCTTAAATTACTTAAAAAATGGAAACTTTGAATTTGCAGTATCGGATATTCAAAAGGCATTAGATATATATCCCGATAATGAAACTTATAAAGATGTTTTAGAAAAAGCAAATAATAGAATGGTTGATATTACTACTTGTAATAAAAAGGCATTATTAACTTTAGAAGGTTTTGATAAAGAAAAAGCAGAACAGCTTATGCGAGACCGTAAAATTATAAAATGGTATGACATAGAAAGTTTTGCAAAACATTTTAATTTACAACCGCACGAGCAGATACTATTGGCTGATAGATTAATATTTCCGCTAAAACCACATATCAAACAAGGAAGAATGATAGATTTATAAAGGAGTATAAATAATGTCAAGAAAAACAGATTACAGAGATTTTTATAATTTAATAACTGTATTCATCGCCTTAATTTTAGGAACAACAAAATTCCTAATTGAAGTAAATAAACATGGTTTATGGAAAGAATGTATATTATCCGTAGGTTTTGTAGGCGGTTTTAATTACTTTCTTTATTATTTAGGTGATACAAATATATTGCCGTTTTCTGTTTTTTGGTGGAGTTGTATTATTAGTTTTATTGCGTTCTGTGTGTATTGGAGTCATTTATTCAATGGTAGTCCTTATAAACAATTTTCACAAGGGCAATTAAAAAGAAATTCAAGCTATTGGGCAGAAAATTCTTGGTGGTGGACTTTAGACGGTTGGCAGTTTGAAGAAGAAGTTGCAAAAATTTTTATTCTTATGGGATACAAAGCAACGGTTACAAAAGGGTCGGGCGATGGCGGAGTGGATATTATCATTGAAAAAGAAGGATATAAGGGAATTATCCAATGCAAACATTACAGAAACCCTGTACCCCCTGAACCAATAAGGGCATTATGGGGTTGTAAAGATGATTTTCAAGCGGATGAAGTAATCTTAGTTGCTTCGTCCGGCATTACGCAAGCAGGGGCAGATTTTATAAGCAATAAGCCGAATTTTAGAGTATTAAACCTTGATGACATAATCAGAATAAGTCAGCAAGTAAATACATATCAATCACAAAATGATTATGTTTCAAGCGGTAGCAAACGTGGCAGAAGGTTGGATATATAAGGTAAAAATATGTTAGATAAAAAATTAAAAGAACAAATTTATTACGGAAATAATATACCAAAGAAAGAATTTGATAATAAAGGATTCTATACGTTAGTTGCCGTTATTGTAGGCTTTGCATTAATTGTGGCAGTCGTAAGTATTAATTCAAATAATACTACACATTATGAACAGCCAAAACAGGAACGTAATTTAGAAAATATTGTTAATGAAAAACCTTCCGCAACACAAGTTGAACAAAAAAAACTACAGAAAAAAAACACTACAGATACCGTTACAAATCAACAGAACACAAAAAATAATCCTGTTACAAAACCTAAAACCACATCAAATGATATAAAAAAGACATATACAGACAATAATTCTATGAATGAATTTTATAAAATTAACAGCACACACGCTTCACAGCAGGGTAGCAATTCTGAATATGGTGAATTTGGGTCATTTGTAACGAACGAAACACCTCAAAGAACTAAAGATATTGTAAACATGCAGTAAAATCACCTTCAAATACACAAAACAGTAAACCAAAAAGCAATATTGAAAAATCACAAGATTGGTTTCTTGAATAGTTTCAATGATATTTGATATAGATAGTTTTGTAATAACTAATAATATTATAAAATACATGGTTAAGCAATATCTATCACTTAGAGTAATTCGCAACTAAAGGAAGAATGAAAAAACTTAATGTTCCGAAGTCAATAACAGAGTAAAAATTGTAGGTTCAAAACTGCTTGATTCAAGATAAAATTTATACCTTGTAATTTTTGTATCCGGCTTTGTCGGTAAATCAATATAGGGTATATTCTGCTTTATAACAGAAATATGGTCTTTGTAATCATTATTAACAAAGCCTTCATGATAAACTTCCATATATCCGCTGTTATCCTGCTTTAATGCAATTTCAATCACATAAAACGTATCTTCTGTTTCCTTAAATGTTTTTAATACTAACGGCATGTATGAAATGACGTTATCAATTACCCAATGTGCATTTAGCACTTCTGCAAAATTCATTACACCTTCCGTATAAACTAAATTGGGGCAATATTTTCTTTTATACAATCTCTCACTGCTAAAATTGTTGGCATAAATTTCTTCAACTGTATTATAATTTTTCATTTTAAATCCTTCCTATATTACTTCTGCAAACTGATTGATTTTAACAGGATGTATTACTACTTCTGAATCTTTGTTATATAAATTTTGTTTTTTTGCTTGTGCGTTTGCATGTTCAAAGCTATCAAATACCCCAAAGCATACATAACTTGATTTGCTTTTCCATACGTCTGTTTGGTATAGTAAGTATAAAATGCCGTTTACTGCTTTAATATTTTTAATCATTATTTACCTCATTTCTTTTGTCTATGAAAAGTACACTTTTTGTGGACGGATACCGTATCCGAAAAATCAAAGTTTTTTAACTGCTATTTTTTATAATTTTGGTACATGAAAAGCACCTAACATTTTATAGACTGTGCATATTTAAAAAACGTGCTTTTTGCTATATTACACATACTCATAACATCTTTAACTTTGATTAAACCTTGCTTGTAGAGTTCATAAGCCCTCATAAAATCTTTTGGGATTTCGCTTGTAGGTCTTCCAAACTTTACACCTCTTGATTTTGCACTGGCGATTCCTTCAGCTTGCCTTGTTTTAATATTATCTCTTTCACGTTCTGCTACATAACCAAGTAGTTTAAGAATAATATCTGTAATCAATTTCCCTGTTAATCCGTTTTGATTATCTCTTGTATTAAGAATCGGCATATCTAATACTTGAATATCAACACCCATATTTATAATGCTTTCCCATTCCTTGCAAATTTGCGTATAATTTCTTCCGAAACGGTCAATGCTTTTAACAATTACAAGGTCGCCTGCTCTTAATTTAGCTTTCATTTGCTGATATTTTTCACGACCTGTAAAATTTTTTCCCGAAGCTTTTTCAATAATAACTTCATCAACCTTTAACCCTGTAAGCGAATCCAGTTGCCTATCTTCTTTTTGTTCACGTGTTGAGACTCTTATATATGCGAATGTTTTTCCCATGCTAATTGCCTCTTAAAAGGCTTAGGGGATAACCCCTAAGCGATAGTAAACTTTCTATAATTGCTTTGTTTTATAAAAGCATTGTATAATTCCAAATACTTTTTCTTGAATGCTGATGTGTTGAAGTTATTGCGTACTACATTTTGAAAATGCACTGTAAAAGCACCGATTGCCATTTCTTCAACCCCTGCATTATCCATTACCGTCTTGATAATGTTTTCTTTTTCTTCTTTAAGTTCTTTTAACTCATTGATTTTAGCTTCTAAAGCTCTGATATCTTTGATTTCATTTTCTAAATTTGATGTAATAATTACTGTTGTCATTTTTGACCGCCTTTCTTTTTATTTACCTTACGTTATCATGATGTATCGTAATTCCTTTAATGTCAACGGTTTTAGTAAATTGTCAACACAAAACTTTACGAAAACGTAAACTATTAATAAAAAGTGTTATAATAATTTTGTGAGGTAAAATATGAGTAATCCAGAAACACCAAAATATATTGCAACGGATGAGCGAAAAGAACAGTTAAGAAGCCTTATAAAAGACTTTTTAAAAGAACAGAATACATCTATATATAAACTTGCAAGAATGTTAAATGAAACGTATGGTCGGTCGGGTTCTGATTCAAATTTATTAAACAAACTTACAAGGTCATCTTTTAAAGTTACTGAACTTATGGATATTGCAGACTTATTTGGTTATGAAATAAAGTTTGTTAAAAAACAGGCGATAGAGAGTAAAAAAAATAAGCAAGAAAAATCATAGCTTACATATACATAAACTTTCTATCGTTATATATATTTTTTCACCAAATTGTATATTATAGTGCATTTTAATTAATCCATTTTATAATTGTTGTACCATTATATCCTTTTTTCCAAACATACCACGCATAAGCAATAGCACCTGAATTATATGTTTTAAAATCCCCATTCTTAGCACAATTAATTCGTGAACTTGATACATATATGGTCTTTAGGGGATATTTTGAAAATAATTCTTTTCTTATTTGGCTTTCTAAGAAAAGGACTTTTAAGAACATACAAACATATCTGCCTTCATCAACCTTATTTAATGCGTGTTTCACAAATTCAACAGCTTTACTATACGGTGGATTTGTAACAATATCCCCGTTTTTATAAGGTTCATCATTTAATAAAAAATCTTCAACACTCCCATAAC
>CANROV010000074.1 GCA_947632315.1 Candidatus Gastranaerophilales bacterium | reverse complement strand
CGACAGAGCTACCCCTAAATTTAAAGGCGTCGGTTAATAATTCTATTTTTTATATATTTATCCTTTTTTTCGTATCATGCCGGAGAACAAAAATTCTCCGGCAATTAATTTGTAAAATTTTTATTTTCTCTTATTATTTTAATGATAAAATTTAATAAGAAGAGAAAATCATGAGTACATCATTTAAAACTAATCAGGAAATTTTAAATACAACCTTATATAATAAAAAATACGACCGGAATGGTAATGAAAGTTCAATAGACTTATTATTTAATAAGTCTGAACAAAAACTAAAAAAGTTTCAAATTAAAGAAGCTGAAAATGATGTTGCACTTAATAACTTAAGATATTTAATCACACAACTGCAAACAAAAAGACTCAGGAATAAAATAAAAAATTCCAGTGACTTTTTTATTTTATAAAATTATTTTTAATCTTTTAAAATAGGAACAGTTACTTTAGCACATTTATTTATTTTAAAAATGTTCTTCTTTTTACTGTCATTGAAATAAATATATTTTTCATCATCTTTTGACTGATTGCTATTTTGTAATTCTACAACAAATTTTACTAACCTTGGATTCATAAAAACTCCTTATCTTACAACAAATATATAAAGTATTTTTCATAAAAAAAATTGCCTGACTTAAATTAATTAACATAAAGTTAAGTTTATGTTAAAATATAGATAATATGTTTATAGTTAAATTACTAAGTAATAAACAATATCCGATAGAAATACCGGACGGAGTTGAAGTAAAACACAATGATATGGTAATTGTGTTAACCTCAAAAGGAGAAGAAGCAACAAAAGCAATACTTGTGCCTCCGGCTGTTGCTTCCGTTCTTGTAAGGAAAAAAGTTCCGTCAATTCCTTTCGTAAGAGTTATGACAAAAGAAGACCTTGAAGTTTATGAAGGCATTAAATTAATGGAGCAACAAGGTTACAAAGACTGCCTTAATTTAATAAAACAGCATAATCTTCAAATGAATCTTATTCAATGCAGCTATACTTTTGATAAGAAAAAAGTTACATTTTATTATACCGCCCCTGAAAGAGTTGACTTTAGAGAACTGTTAAAAGATTTAACAAAAGTATTTAAACATATCAGAATTGATTTAAAACATATCGGTGTACGTGATGAAACATCACTATGCTGCGGAAACGGTTTATGCGGAAGACCGTTTTGCTGCTGTACATTTAAGCGCCAATTTGATTCCATAAATATTAAACTGGCACACGATCAAAGTATGCCTATTACTCCGAGTAAAATTTCAGGCACTTGCGGCAGATTATTATGCTGTTTAAATTATGAGTATAAAAATTATATTGAAACAGCCAGAGAAATGGTTCCTATCGGCTCCGGTGTGATGACATCGGACGGTATCGGTAGAGTTTGCGCTCTTAATATTCTTACTAAAAATTTATCTGTTAAGCTCTCTGACGGTAAAATAAAAGAATTTCCTAATAATGAAGTTGAAATGATTGATGCAGATGTTAATATTGATATTGAAATCGATTCATCAGGATATAAATATGCTTCTATGCAGCAAACAGACGAAAATATTGATATTAAGCAATTTGAAGATGACAGAAATTCTTCAACAGGAAATATATAAAACTACTTTTAAATTTTTATATTACGAGGTAAAGTTATTTTAAAAGAAGTATAACCTGTTTCACTCGTATCAACATCAATAGCTCCGTTGTGAGAAAGCATTATTTGCTGAGAAATATATAATCCCAAACCGGTTCCAACCTTCCTAAACTTTGAATATCCGGTATAGTATTTTTTGAAAATTAATTCCAATTCTTCCTGTGATATACCATTTCCTTTATTTTTTATCTTTATTATTATTGAATTATCTGTTTTTTCAGTAATTAAACTTATCTTTGAAGCTTCAATACTATATAAAAGAGCATTTTGTATAATATTTTTTATAACCCGCTTAAATTGAAATACATCAAAATAAATTTTAATTCCTTTGGTCGCTTCTAAATTCCCTTCTATATAATGCTTTGTTCTTTCACATATAATATTCATTTCATTTATTATTGAAGATAAATATTCATTTAAATTATTGTTTGTCATATTTAATTTTAATGACTTTTGTTCAAGTTTATAAGTTTCAAGTATATTTTCAATTAACTCTTTTAACTCTTGATTTGATGATTTCATTAAATTTAAAACTTCTTTTTGTTTTTCATTTAATTCACCAAAACGTCCTTCAATCAAATAATTCAAAGAATTAAGCTCTGCTATCACAGGTATTTTCATATCATGAGTTAATGCGGCAGTAAATTCTTCTTTAAATAACTGCATTTGCTTCTCATTTTTTATAATTTCTTCCAGAGTTAAATTTTTATCTGATAAATTAGATTGATATTCTTTTATCATCATTTCTCTGTCATATATGGTCTCAATCAATCTGTTAATAATTGTTTCCAGTTCTTTATCCGCTAAATTGTTAACTTTTATATTAATATCACCATATCTCACTCTTTTTATTATCTTTTTTAATAATTCGGAATCATCATTATTTTTTTTATATTTTTTATACAATATTAAAGAAATAAAGCTTAAAACAATAATTATTAAAATTAATATTATAAATAATATATTTAACATAAACGAAATTATAACACAAAAAAGAGGGCATAAAGCCCTCTTCAAAAATATTAGATATAAACCAATTAAACTATTTAACCATTTGGCTCATTACTTCTTCTGCGAAGTTATCTTTTCTTTTTTCAAGACCTTCACCCAAAGTCCAACGGATAAATGATTTAATTTGTAGTTTACCTGCAATATGCTGTTCAACAGTTTGATCCGGATTTTTAACAAAAGGCTGTTCCAACAAGCATTTTTGAGCCATTAATTTATTAACACGACCTTCAACAATTTTAGCTCTGATATTTTCAGGTTTTTTAGCCAAATCTTCTTTGCCCATTTCAATTCTTGTTTCTTCGTCAATAACCGATTGAGGTATTTGATTTCTTGAAACAAATTCCGGAGCAGATGAAGCAATATGAAGAGCAATATCCTTTAATAATGTTTCATCTTGAGCGGTAGAAGAAATTAATACTCCGATTTTTCCGTTATGAACGTACGTAGCTAAATCGCCTTCAAGAATTTCAAATCTTCTAATGCTTATTTTTTCACCAATTGTAGCAATTTTATCTTTAACCGCATCTTCTATTTTCATATTACATACGGAACAAACCGAATTATTAAGTGCATCCATATCGGCAGGTTTGTTTTGAGCAATATGTTTTGCTAAGCCGTTAACAAATGTTTTAAAGTCTTCATTCTTAGCAACGAAGTCTGTTTCACAGTTAACTTCTACAATAGCACCGACACCATTTTCAATATATGTAGCAACTAAACCTTCAGCGGCAATACGATTTTGTTTCTTTTCTGCCGATGCAATTCCTTTTTGTCTGAGAAATTCCATAGCTTTTTCTATATCACCATTACATTGTTCAAGTGCCTTTTTAGAGTCCATAAAGCCTGCGCCTGTTTTTTCTCTAAGGTCTTTAACCATTGCAGCTGTTATTTCCATAATTTATATCCTTTCAATACTATTCGGTAACTGCTGTTTGTTCTTCGGAAGAATTTTGTTCAGCTTTAACTTCCTCGCTAACTCCTGCATCTTCAGCTTTTACAGACTGTATTTTTGACATTTGGTTAGCTTTGTTTTCTCTTAATTGTTTTCCTTCCAGTACTGCATCTGCCAGTTTTGAGCATACTAACTTTATTGCTCTTATAGCGTCATCATTTCCGGGGATAATGTAGTCTATTCCGTCAGGATCTGCATTTGTATCTGCCAAACAAACAACGGGAATATTCAATTTATTCGCTTCAGCAATTGCTATTGCTTCTTTTTTCTGGTCGATTACAATTAATAAATCAGGCATACCTCTCATTTCTTTAATGCCGCCTAATGTCTTTGTTAACTTGGAAAGTTTTCTCATCATTTGTGAAATTTCTTTCTTCGGTAACTTTTCCAATTGACCTGAATTTGAAAATTCTTCTATTTCTCTTAATTTATTTACTCTGCCTCTGATTGTTTCAAAGTTAGTAAGCATACCGCCTAACCATCTTCTGTTAACATAGTATGCACCTGCTCTTAAAGCTTCTTCTGCCACAACATCTACAGCTTGCTTTTTTGTTCCTACGAATACTACATTTTTACCTTTTGCGGCATAATCTCTTACTATTTCATATGCAGAATCCAACTTTTCAGAAGTTTTTCTCAAATCAAGTACATAAATTCCATTTCTTGCCCCGTAAATATAGGGTTTCATTTTTGGATTCCATCTTTGTGTTTGGTGTCCGAAGTGTACACCTGCGTCCAATAATTCAATCATTGATGCTACCGGCATCTTTTTTCTCCTTTTGTTTTTACTTGTAACTCGTGAATTGCTTTCCCATCTTGAATAAGACTAAGTAGTTACTAATGTTTTTTGTAATCTAACCTATCGGATTCACAACTCACTAATATCGTAATATAAACAAATTAAAAGTAAAATAATATTTTATACACATATGTTAATTTTTGTAAAAAATTTTAATATAAAAAATCCCCCCCCCCCAACAAAAAGCTTTTTTATTGTTTACATTATTTAAAAAATTAATTTTTCCTGTTTTGTTTGAATTATAATTGTTTGTTAGGTTAGGAGATTATTATGAAAAAATTTTTTAAAATACTTGGTATCACGCTGATTAGTATAATAGTTTTAATATACTTGGCTTTTTTATTTGTATTACCGAAAGTAGTTGATTTAAATAAAATTAAACCTGATTTACAGCAAATTGTAAAAGAACAGACCAATTTAACTCTCGATTTTGATAATCCGAAAATAACAACAACTCCCTTGCTATCGGCAGGCATTACTGCGGATAATATAAAAATCAAACTTCCTGACGGCTCGGAAGTTATAGGCGCAGACGGATTTAAAATAAGACTTGCACTCCCCAGTTTGTTATTCTTAACTGTTAAAATTCCTACCGCAGAGCTTTATAATCCTGTTATTAACATTGATATAGTTGACGGGAAAGCTTTTAAAGCCGTACAAGCTTATGAAGAAATACTAAACAAAAAAGAAGAAAATATTGAACAAAATATTCAAACTGCAGAAAAACCTGTTATTGACCCTCAACTTATTAAAGTTGTTGTACCCGGTGTTAAAATTACTAATTATAAAGCACTTGTTAATGACTTAAAAACCGGAGATTTCCTCAAACTTCAAGGAGATGAATTAATTTTCGGTTATGATAACGGTAAAAATATTTCTTTAAAAACTAATGCGGAACTTTTCTTAAATGATATAAAAAATATTACCGCAAATGTTAATATAAATACCTTTCTTCCTCAACAAAGCAAACTTGATGAAGAAGATGATAAAGCACAAAGAGTTGAAATTCCGTTTGTAAACCCTGTTGCAGTATATAAAGCTTATGATTTAAAAACTAATATTGACTCAAAAATAAAAATAAGAGAAAAAAAGAATACAATCGTATCAAGAGGATACCTGAATATCGATAATTTTACTCTTAATCTTTCAGGCTTACAGCTCCCTGAAAGCAGATTTCACATAAAAACAGCAGGGACAAAAGCAAATATTGATTCCGAACTTTATATAACGGAAAATGAAAAAATATCTGTTCTGGGCTTAGTTAATTATTCTAAACACCCTGCTTTAGATATGAGTTTAAAATCTAATGAAATATACTTGAATGATGTTTTAAACCTTGTTAAAGCTACTCTGGATTCTTTACACATAAAAAATGAACTTGCTCCAATAAAGGGCGAAGGTTATTTTCTTGCTGATACGAATTTTAAAACGGATTTTAAAAAACTTAAATCAGACGGCGAAATAATTATAAAAAACTGTATTGTTAAAAACTCTAAAAATAATAATACTCTTGTAAAAGTAAATTCTATACTTTCACTCAAAAACAGTGTTTTGAAATTTATAGATACTACACTTGAAGTAGCAGAAACTATTTTTAAGGTTGACGGAACAATTGATGACAAATCTTATGCGGATATATCCGTATATATGGAGAAGATGCCGTTATTAAAACTATTTACAATGTTTCTGCCTTCGGAAATTGCAGATACATATAGCGTTAATTCTGGCTTTATAAATTTAAAAGCAGATATAAAAGGTGAAATGAAAAACGCACAAGGTAATTTTACTGTTATACTTAATAACTTGGCATTAACAGATAAAGTTAATAACATAAATTACCTTAATAACATCTTAACTGCCGATTTTAAATCAGATTTCAAAAAATTTACCGGAAACATAACCAACAGTGATTTCAGATTAAATATGAACGGAGCCTCAATTATATGTGATAAATTTAATCTGATTCTTGGTGAAAAAGATATTGAAATACCCGAATTTTTATTAAAAATAAATAATTCAACTCAAGTAAACATATTAGGACAAATAAAAGATTACGTAAAAAATCCTATATTTAACTTTGAAGCAAAAGGAAATCTTATTACAAAAGATTTAAAACAGCTTTTGGGTCCTGATATGGCTATTTATATAAAAGAGAGCGGAAAGCTTCCGTTTATGGTTGATTTTAAAGGGGATAAAAAGAAACAAACTCTTTATGCTTCTTTAGAAGCCGATAAAAATAATTTCATAACCCCTGTTAATATAAAAAGTATTATTGATAAAAATACAATTTTAAAGGCTAATGTAGATTTTAAAGGGGACAGGCTGAAAATTAAAGATACGGGATTTTTTATAAAAACAGTAACACAAGACCCTGAAAATTCTGAAAAAACAATAACAAAATATGACGATATAATAAATATAGACGGAACCATTACAAAATTAAATACATCAAATCCAAATATCAACCTGATTAAAATGACAATGCCTAAAGATTTAACTGCGAATATATGCGCATTCCCTAATTCATCATTAGAAACAAAAGGCAATATGTATATATTCGGAGATCTTTCTGCGCCAAGGATAAGAGGAGACTTTAATATCAGGAATTTATCAATCCCGGAATTATTCCTAAAGATTGAAAAAGTTATAGCTAAATTTGAAAGTAAAGATTTAGATATAGATATAAAAAACGTTGACGCAAACGGCTCTGATTTTAATATTTTAATCAATGCTGACTTAAATCCATCAAAATATTTTACGATTAAAAATCTAAATTTGATTTCAAACTTAACTGATGCCGATAAATTAATGAAAGTATCAGAGGCGCTCACAAAATATACAACACCTCAATCAAGTAAAAATACGGCTAAAGCAACTCCGGCTCAAGCTCCTGCCGATATTCCCGTCATTATAAAAGACGGAAGTATTGATATTAAAAAAATTAAAACAGGAAATATTGTACTTACAAATACAACGGGTAAAATATCTTTGGCTAATAATATATTTTATCTAAATAACCTAATAACATCAGCCTTTAAAGGAAATATTAAAGGTGCAGTTTCAATGAATTTACTTACATCACTGATAAAAACAGATTTAAAAGGTACAAATTTAGATGTTGAACAAACTCTTCTTGACGCTGCTAATATGAAAGATACCCTTACAGGTACAATGGACTTTGATACAAATATTTCGTTAAAAGGCACAACCTACGAAGAACAAATGAAATCACTAACAGGAGATGTCAATTTTACTATGAAAAACGGACAATTAGGACCGTTCGGTAAACTTGAAAATCTTATTATGGCTGAAAACATAAGAGAAAATGATTTCTTTAAATCAACAATAGGCGGAGTTTTAAACTCACTATTATCATTTGATACAAGTAAATATAATTCTTTAACAGGGCATTTATCATTCAAAAACGGAATTACACAAATAAACCCAATAAAATCATCCGGTGATATAATGGCAACATACATTTTCGGAAATTTCGATTTATTAAAAAATACAATAGATATAAAATTAAGAGGAAGATTGGGTTCTCAAGTATCAGATTCATTAGGTCCGGTCGCAATGTTAAATCCGATTAATTTAATGAAAGCAACACCGGGAATGAGCCTTGTAATGGGGAAATTGTTCTTCTTATTTACGGAACAAGTTACAGAATCCGAGATGGCGCAAATTCCTTCATTAGGGAAAGAAATATCAGATACCAACGCAACAAAATTCCAAGTCGTTATAAAAGGTGATGTTGCAAAACCGTTAACTCTGGTAAAATCATTTAAATGGCTTGCTTTATCTTCTGATATTGAAAAAGCTAATTCTTATTTAAAAAATATTCCTCAAGACAGTGTAATACCTAAAGAATACAGAAATATGATTCCTGCTGATAAAGAAGAACTTAAAAAACAAGTAAAAGAAAAAACCAAACAAAAATTGGAAGAAACTTTATCAGAATCATTAGATGAACAATCAAAAGAAGACATCAAAAAAGGTGTAGAAGCAGTAAAAAAACTACAGTCATTTTTCAAAAATAAAGAAAATTAAATAATTTTAAACTAAAAAAAAGATGAAACTTACGTTTCATCTTTTTTATTGACTAATTTTGAAAAAAATTATAAAGTAAACATATAGAATAATAAGGAGAAAATATGGAACTTTGGATGTATTTTATAATTGTTGCGATTATAGCAATTGTAATAGAAATTTTTAGTCCGACCCTGTTTTGCATAAATTTTGCCTTTGCAGGAATTATAACAGCAATAGTATCAATATTCTGGGGTGATGTATATAATTTATGTATTTTATTTTTATTTTTATCAATTTTTTCTATTTTGATAATAAAACCAATTCTGTCAAAACTCTTAAAAAAAGAAAGCCATGCTGATTTTAACGCTCAGTATATAGGCAAAATAGTTAAAAGCATTGAACCTATAACGGAATCATCAGGGGCAGTAACAATATATGAAGAGAATTGGCAAGCAAGAATTAAAGCAGGTGCAGAAGAAATTCCTGCCGGCTGCGATGTAAAAATTATTTCAAATGACAGTTTAATACTTTATGTAGAAAAAATATAGAAGGAGAAAAAAATGGAATATCTTTGGTTTTTATTCATACCTATTGCTTTTGTTGTTATATACCTACTAAAAGGATATATAATAGTCCAGCAGCAAGAAATAGTAATTGTTGAACAATTAGGGAAATACAGTGAAACATTAACGGCA
>CANROV010000073.1 GCA_947632315.1 Candidatus Gastranaerophilales bacterium | reverse complement strand
TTTTTTTTCATACACAACACTATTTTCATTTAAATTATATAAGACAGCTCTTTTACTATCAATTTCCAAAGCCGAAATAGGACTTATAAAAGTGCCTAGAGCAACAATTAAAAAAATAATTTTTTTCATATAATAACTCCTATAATTTTTCAAAATATTTTAGTTTCTTATTATTCTTTAAATCAAGTCCACTTATATAAGAAATATTTTCTATAGGAAATGATTTGTTCCGATAAGAATTTAAATTAAGATTTTTACATATATTTAGATATTTAGTAGTAGCAAGTTCAAACAATTCATCAACGCTTAAATTAGAAATAATATTTTTATCAGCAGGATTATTCCACTGTTTATTTTCCTTATTTAAATCATTTAAAGAAATATCATTTATTTTATTAGAGAAATATTGTAATTTGGAATGATTGGGGAATAAATCAATAAATTTGTAAATAATCTTTTTAATTCCCCAAGAATCTCTAATAAAATGTTTTTGCATAAAACGCCATTTTTTAATACTCTTAAAACAGCACCCGGCATAGGAGCTTTAACTTCCGTACCGTGAGCATTTCCTGATGCATGAGAAGTTTCTTCAATACCGTCAGTAATATCAACGGTATATTCTTTACCGTTAACAACGGCAATACCGTTATGGAGTTTAACAGCGAATTTTTTGCCGTTAACTTTAACGGTACATCCTTCGGAGTTAGAACAAGCAACAGCGGCTTTTTCAGCTTTTTGAGGTTCGTTTTTTCTAACGCCTATAGTACCATGACCTTGTAAGAAAGCAATACCTTTTTCTTTGCAGGCAGCAGCGATAAATATATTTTCTTCTGTTTGTTCTAATCCTGCGTCAGCAAGCATTTTCTTAGCAGGAGCAATACCTTTATTCGGGTCTTTATCATTCAAATCGAGAACTGTTTCAGTAGTAGGCTGAAGTCCTAATTGTTCGGAAGCTTCTTTAATAACCTCAGGGTCAGGGGTGCAAGGTGTTTTACCGAAGTAACCGAGAACCATTTTTCCGTAGCCTTCCGTCATTTTTTTCCAAGGGCCAAACATAACGTTAGCGTATGCTTGTTGGAAATAGAACTGAGAAACCGGGGTAACAGATGTAGCGAACCCGCCTTTTTCAACTACTTCTTTCATAGCAGCAACTACATCAGGGAATCTATCCATAGTTCCGTTATCTCTCATCATTTGAGTATTAGCAGTTAAAGCTCCGCCGGGAAGCGGTGATGAAATAATAACAGGGTTAACAGCCAAAGCTTCAGGAGGTAAGAAATAATCTTTCATACATTCTTTAAATATTTCTTCAGTTTCCAATATTTTTTCAATATCAATACCCAAATCATATTCGGTACCTTTCAGCGCATGCCACATAGAAACAATATCAGGCTGAGCAGTACCCCCGGAGACAGGTTTCATAGAAAGGTCAATACCATCGGCACCGCCATCTAAGGCTGCTCTATAAGCTAATAATCCCGTTCCTGCCGTTTCATGGGAATGAAATCTTATATGAGCATCCGGGCCAAGGATTTCTCTGGTTCTTTTAACAGTTTCATAGACTTTTTGAGGCGCAGAAGTACCTGAAGCGTCTTTAAAGGCTAAAGAAGTAAAAGGAATACCTGCGTCCAGTATTGAGCGAAGGACTCTTTCATAGAAAGCTACATCATGGGCGCCTTTACATCCTATCGGAAGTTCCATCATAGTAATTGTAACTTCGTGATTAAGACCGTTATCGACAATACATTGACCGGAATATATTAAATTATTAACATCATTCAGAGCGTCAAAATTTCTGATTGTTGTCATCCCGTGTTTTTTAAACATTTTAGCGTGAAGGTTAATAATATCACGCGGTTGAGAATCAAGGCCAACGACATTAACGCCTCTGGCAAGAGTTTGCAGATTAATATCAGGGCCGACGGTTTTTCTGATTGTATCCATCATATCAAAAGCATTTTCATTACAATAGAAGATAGGAGATTGGAATCTTGCACCGCCCCCGACTTCAAAATGTTTTAAACCGGCAGCAACCGCTGCTTCTAATGCCGGTAAAAAATCTTTAGTAAATACTCTTGCTCCGTAAACGGATTGAAAGCCGTCACGGAAAGATGTATCCATAACTTTAATTTGTTTTTTTGACATTTTCTTTTCCTCTTTATATCTAAAATACTAATTATTTTCTTAATTTAGCTGCCGCAATAGCAATAGCCAATTCGACATCACCAGTTGCTGTTTTAATTGCAGCAGGTGCAGTTTTAATTTCTTCGGGGAATAATTCATTTAACCAACGAACAACTTTTCCCATAATACTAACGGCGAACCATAAAATTACAAGGAACGAAAAAACAGTTCCCATGCCGGTTGCCATAAGTGTTAAACCTTCATTTAACATAGAACATCTCCTGTTATTATCTTACAAACATTATTATTTTCGTCTATAGCGGTTAATAGACCGTGGTTATCAACAGATTTAGCGAAATAAGGTTTTTTAATACCATTTTCGCTGATTAAAATATTTTTACCGAGGAAAGAACATCTTTTAATATATTCATCTTTTATAAACGGGAAACCAAAATTAACAAAGTCATCATAATTTTTAAAGAAGCAGTCTAAGATATTTCTAAGCAACAATTCGCAATTAAAAGACTCACCTTTTAAGACTTTAAGAGACACAGCCTTTTGGTCGATATTAGAGAGGGTATTTTCATCCATATTAACATTCAAGCCAAGGCCAAGAACAACAGCCGATATTTTATTATCCGAGCAGGATGTTTCCGCTAAAATTCCCGATAATTTAGCATTATTAATTAAAATATCATTAGGCCATTTAATATTAGGTTTTAAATCGAAATCATTTTCGAGCCAAATACAGATAGCTAAAGATAAGTATTGAGTAAGATTAGCCAGAGGGAAATCAGAGAAGTCGTCAGATTTCAATAATAAAGACATATAAATATTGTCGGAATTATCCCCAATCCATTTGCGGTTAAATCTTCCTCTTCCGTTAGTTTGACGGGTAGAGAAAACAACGGAACGATTATCAAGATATGCAAGATTTTCAAGCACATAAGAATTAGTAGAATGTACTTCATCAAGTGTTATTAAAGAATATTTCGACAAATCAAAATTAACCATAATCAAGAATATGGTAACACAAACAAAAATAAAATTAAAATTCAGATACTATTTAAAAAAGGTAATAATTTTTCCATCATGAATTTCATTAAAAGCTTATTTTTAATCAACATGCTTTTAGGTATACATTCAACGCCCAAATTATGAGCAATAGATTCAATATCACTCATGGCAGATACAATAACAATATTATTATTAAAGTAAGCAGAAAGAGTTCTGATATTTTCAACAAGCCAAACTCCTGCAAGTTTAGGTTCAAAATTAGTTTCCATTTGCAAATCAGAAATCACCAGACAAAAAGGGGTATTAATATTATTTGAAATAATATTAAATGCTTCCGCAGCGGAATCAGCAAAAGTAATATTAAACAAATCACCATACAATTGTTCAATCAAATCTTTATGGAACAATTGCCAAGTTTTAGAGTCATCAACTATTAATATTTTTTTATGCATAAAAATATTATACACAAGTATAAAAAAAAATACTAATTATTAATAAAAAGAAGCATAATTTAACAAAAGAAATTTTCTAAAATAAGGAAAGGGAAGTATGGAATAAAGAAATGAGAATTATAAAATATATAAAAGAAATAAAAGATAGAATACAAAAATATAACAAATATGTAACAAATCCTATAAATTATGAAAATATAAATAATCCGTTTTCATCGGTAATGACAAAGACATATATATGGATAGAAGAAGGCGAAGGAGAAGGAAGGAAAAGTTAAAGAATTTTATCTTCAATAATATAACGAGGTCTATTTTTAACCTCATAGAAAAGCTGGCCCAAATACTCACCGATAATGCCGAGGCAAAGGATTTGAATACCGCCTATAAGTCCAAAAGCAACAACAATAGTAGTCCAACCTGATATAGTAGAATGGAAGTAGTAATATTCAACAAAAGCGTATATAGCAATAAAGAAGCTAAATAAAGACATAAGAATACCGATAAAAGAAACAAATCTCAAAGGAACAATACTAAAAGAAGTAATGCCGTTAATAGCCAAAGAAAGAAGTGAAAGCAAATTAAATTTAGACTTACCGAATTTTCTCGGTTTTACATCAAAGAAAACATAATCTTTTTTAAAACCGATATCATTAAACATACCTCTAAGGAAGAGGTTTGTTTCATGAAAACCAGCCAGAGCGGAAAGCGCACGTTTACCAATCAATCTGTAATCCGAATGGTTAACTTTAATATTCACGCCTAAGATATTCATAAATTTATAGAAAGCGAGTGCAGAAAATTTTTTTAAGAATCCGTCTGTTTTACGGTCATTTCTAATTCCGCAGACAATTTGCGCACCATCAGAATATTTTTGGACGAATTCGGCAATTTTTTCTTCATCCTGCTGTAAATCAGCGTCAATAGTAATAAAGCAGTCTGCATTATAACTTTTAGATTCTAAAAGACCCGCTAAAAGAGCTTTTTGATTTCCAAAATTTTTGCTAAATTTAACAGCTTTAATTTTATCAGGGAAAGAATTATGCAAACCGGAAATAATATTCCAAGAATTATCGGAGCTTCCGTCATCAACAAAAAAAATGAAGCTTGAAGCGTCAATAGCATTATTGGAAATAAGATTATTTAAAATTTCCAAAAGTCTTAAAGCCGAGGAATTAATACATTCTTCTTCATTATAGCAAGGAACAATAATAGCTAAAATAGGTATTTGCATATAAAACCACCAGTCATGATATTATAAATAAATAATAAGATATAAGCGGGAATAATGCAAATGAAAAAAGTAATAATAAACGCCGATGACTTTGGTATTAATAAAGAGACGAACCGAGCAATAAAAGAAGGGTATAATAACGGGATAATAACCGGAACAAGTTTAATAGTAAATATGGAAGGTTTCAATAATGCAGCAGAAGAAATTATTCCTGAAATACCGGACATTGATATAGGCTTACATTTTAATATATTTGAAGGAGAATGTTTATCCAAAAACAGCTTATTAACGGGAACGAAAGACAGATTAAATAACAGTTTTATAAAGGTATTATTAAAATCCCAAGATAAAAGATATATAAAAGCGATAGAAACAGAATTAAGGCTTCAGCTGGAGAAAGCATTAAAGCACACAAAAATAAATCATATAGATTCACATGTACATATCCATGCCATTCCTCCAATATATAAGGTAATGACCGAAATAGCCAAAGAATATAAAATAAGCTACATAAGAAGCCATAGAGAATTGCCCTATATTGTAAAGGATAAAATAACAGACCCCAAATTTCCCGTAAACATAATAAAGAATATAATTTTAAACAATTTTGACCGACAAAACAAAAAAGAACTAAAAACTAATAACTGTTTAATAGGGGTGTTATATACGGGATATATGGATGAAGAATCGATAATACTGGGTTTAAAGAATATAAAAGAAGAAGAAACAATAACGGAAGTAATAATACATCCATACAGAAAAAGTGATTACGAAATAACAAAAAGCCCGACAATAAGAGAACGGATACAAGAAACGGGCTTTAAGTTAATAAAATATAAAGATATATGTTAAAACAAAGACATTAAATCTTTTTCAGACAAATCAGGGTTATCCGATAAGAAGTTATTAAGCTTTTGAACACTGTCATCATCAATTTGACCGTCCGGTAATCGGCAAGAATTCAAAGCATAAACAACAGAGTCATAAGGGATATTATGCGAGAAAAGAGACACAGCCGCATCCGAAAGTCCTTCATGAACAATGCCGTTATCTTGTCTGCACTGATCAAGTATTAACAAAATATCAGAAACAGAAAAATTCTTTTGAAGCAGAGAAGAAAAAACGAAACTAACTTGTCCTTCATCTTGATTATAGAATCTATTAATTTCTTTAATCATACGATCAGCATCAATTTCATTAACAGCCCCATCAAAAGATTTAAACTTAGAAAGGATATTGCAAATAAAATCAGTATTATAAGCAGAATAATGATTAGCAATATTAATTAAAGGAGGACAGATAATCCCCTTATTATTTTTAGAAGCTTTAAGAATAGAAATCAATTCCTCTGTAGTTTTACCGGAAGAAGCCAAACGGCAGACAGTATTGATATTATTTTTATCAAAAGAAATATCAACCGAATTTTTCGGAGTCAATTCATCGAGTAATAAAGGAATTGCAGAACTTTGAATTCCATTTTTATGTAAAATATTAATAGCATTAACAGAATCTTTGTTTATATCAGAATTAGAGTCGAAACAAAATTTCAAAGAATCAAACAAATAATTATAAGTAATACCGGCTCTTCTAAGAGCAATAACAGTTCTTGGATATTTTAAATCAATATAACCATCTTCATTTTTAAATGATTTAGCGAAATCAATTAAAAAGTTATCTTCAATTTCAGAAATAGCTGTTTTATATTGTTCCATCAATTCAAAAACAGTATCAGAATCATCAAGTTTTTCATCTGATTTAATACCGTGAGAAGAAGTAATAAAGAACTCTTTATTATCTTTATCGGTGAAGGAAGCAATAATATCATTTCTCCATTCATCAGAAGATTTATCATTTAATTCATTAGAACGTGTAGCCAAAAAAGCTTTTTTAATATTAACAATAGAATCAGCAGCTGTTTTGTCAAGAAATAAAATAGGATGAGAGGAATCATCAGAAGTTTTTAATACAGCTAAAGCGTCGACAATATCAATAATTTTATCGGCAGGTATATTAAGTGAAAAGAATTTATGCATAACAGATTTAATTAAAGATTTATCAGCGAAATTTTTATTTTGGAAATCCAAAAATTCGGTAAGTAAAAGAGCAGAATTTTCATCAAATCCCATAGCCGTAAAGTCAATTAAATCCTGAGTATTATCAGCGATATTGTCAAATTTTTGATTAGGATTAAAATTCCAGCCTGATTGACCATTTGCTGTTTTAATATAAGTTTCAATTGCAGGTGCGGAGAAATTGGCAGAAGCAAGAGTTTTAACAGCCTGAATACTGTCATTATTAAATTTACCATCAGAATTATTTTTACAAGCAAATACAATTTTGCTAATATCCGCAGGGGAGTAGATACCGGATTGGTTATCAGTCAAAGCGGAAAGTAATTCTACAACCGGCTTCATTTCTTCAACGGTAGTACCCGGTTTAAATAAATCAGCGAAATTCAACGGCTCGGAATTTTTAAATACCGGCAAATAAAAAGGAGCTTGCGTAACATTATTATCAGCATTAAACTGAGCAAGAAGCAATATAAGTTCTTGCCGTCTTTTGTTAATCCAATTAATTTCATTTTCATTATTTAATTTTTTAGCAAATATTAAAAGATTATCAAGTTCATCTAATTCTTTAGTAAAAGCTGCGGGAGAATTAGCGAAATCACTTTTTTTCAAATCAGAAACAGTTTTTTGATAATGATTTTTCAATCTCAAGAAATCATCTGTTTTTAATTCCGAAACTCCGTTAGCGTTTTTAGACTGATTAACATTTAATTCTGACATAAATTCACCTTTACATTTTCTCCGAATTTTATATTTAATAACGTAAAAGAAAATAAAAACTTTAGTAAAATGGGGGAAAAAATAAAGATAAGTTACAATTATTTACAAGAAATATTAAGAAAAGTAACAGATTTAAAAAATATAGGAAATAAAAAAAATTGATAACCATTTTAAAAAGAGGAAGTAAAAAGAAAAAAGTAAGGAACAAGACATGTATAACGGTGAAAAAAGAGTCACAATAGAATGGGTAGAGCGAGAAGAAGGAAAAGAAGAAGAAAAATTGACAACGACAAATCCCATAAAATATTGCAGTTATAACAGAAATGATAGAATTTCGATAATGATAGCGAAAACACTGCAAGAAGAATTTCCAATGATAAAAGACAACACATTATTATATAATCTGGTATTATACTCATTAAGCGAGAAGCTAAAGACTTTACAAAACGTAGAAAATGCATTACAATATATGAAGGATAATAATGCCAAAAAAGTACACGATGTATGCATAAAAAATGGAGAAATTCACATTAAATGTTCGGTATAAAAAACTTTAAACTTGTAAAAGAATTGAAGAATATAAAACTGCAAACAGGGTGGTTAAGTTTTTCAAAACAAAACGAAACAGAACGCAGGAATGAGTTTTTTAAATCATTAATGGAAGATAATAAATTTGTAGAAGAAGATTTAAAACTCAGATTAATGGTTGAAGAAATGCTTGTAAAAGAATTTGGAGAAAAGATAAAAGAAACGAAATCATATGATTTTTTAAAAGAATCTGTAATAAAACGTTTAAAGCAGAAACAGCTGGGTAATGAGCCGATAGAAGAAAATAAATAAACTATATTTTAGCCAAATCGGTAATGATAAAAAAAAACTTTTTATAGAGAATAAACATCGGATTAGGAAAAAATCCGATGTTTATTTTTTATAGGAGAAAAGAAATGAAATACTTAATAAAGAAGCCCGAAACTTTTTTAAACACGTTAAACAATGATATAAATTCCATATTACAAAGAAGTTTTGACAATTTATTTCCGGAATATATATTTCACCAAGAATTAAACGGAATGGCGATGCCTGTAGACGTCAAAGAATACGATGATAAATACGAAGTAAAGATAGAAATGCCGGGGATAGATAAAGAAAACATCAACATAGATATAAACAAAACAAGCGTAAAGATAGAAGCAAATAAAGAAATAGAAAAAGAAGAGGAAAATAAAAAGCATAAATATCATAAAACAGAATTCAGATACGGGAATTATTCAAGGACATTATATTTTCCATATGAAATAGACACAGAGAAAGCGCAAGCGGATTTAAAGAAGGGGATATTAACTCTCAATTTACCAAAATTTAATGTAGAAGGCAAAGAAACAAGAAAATTAGAAATCAACGAATAAAATGACAATAATATTAGGGATAAAAATAACGGATAAAGAGAATAATGCAGTTGAATTACAGAGGATATTAACAGAATTCAACTGCATTATAAAGCTGAGGCTGGGGATAAATAACACGGCATTTTTTTGTTCACCGACAGGCA
>CANROV010000072.1 GCA_947632315.1 Candidatus Gastranaerophilales bacterium | reverse complement strand
ATTATTTTCATCGGAATAGTGAACAACAATACAAGGTGTAGTATTCAGAACAGATAATTTAAGGGCAGCAACTATTGGCCATATAGAATCTTTTCTTACACCTCCATCACTATGTATACTATATTCGCTCAAAAGATACCAATACGGTATTTTAAATCTGGAACTTCCGTATTGTCTTTCACATCTTTGCAAAGATTGATTACCCGTAGTTGTTGCGGCAGTTTCTTCAACCGCTAATAATAATTTATCTTCTTGTGCATTATAGATAACAAAATCCGGTTTTCCCCATTCTATTAAGTCATTTATTTTTTGAGGCCTATTGTTCCAAGATTTATAAGAACCATATACAATAAACTTTATGGTTATATCATCTTTTGCCATAATAAAAGACGGTTGAAACCCATTTATATAACTATGCTGAATATTAAAACCAAAATCCCGCATTTTAGCAGCAATATTTTCACAACACCACTGACCTTCATGAAAACTATCTGCCCAAACTTCAAATTCTTTTATAGCCATATCATACTCCTTGCAAGTATATGATATCACAAGTATAAAATACTTTTGTTTTTTTTGAAATATGTGTTACTTTTTCCGGTTTTATATGTTACTTTACAGAGATATGAACGTAAAGAACTTAATTTTTCTCGGACATATTAATTTTTTTATATAATACAAACTTATTTTTGTATAAGTTTTATGTATTAGAGGAAAGGAATTAAAAATGACTATTGTTGAGCCGATTAGAAATCTTGACGATGTAAAAGAGGTTGAGAAGATTTTAAAACATCAAAGCATGAGAAATCTTATATTTTTTACTATTGGAACGAATTGCGGATTAAGAATATCGGATATTTTATCTCTTAATGTTTGTGATGTTGTGAATAGAGATTTTATTCAAATAAGGGAGAAAAAAACGGGGAAATTTAAGAAATTTCCTATTAATTCTAAGTTAAAGCCGATGTTAACAGAGTATACAAAAGGTAAAGAGAAAAATTCACCACTATTTAAAACAAAATTTGGTAATAGACTTGGAAGAGTTGCTGCTTATTATATTATAAAGGATGCTTGCGAAAAAGCAGGCTTAAATGATAAGTTTGGCACTCATACTATGAGAAAAACTTTTGGCTATCATTATTATAAAAAATACAAAGATATTGCTTTGCTTCAGAAAGTTTTTAATCATTCAAGCCCTGAAATTACTTTACGTTATATTGGGATTGAACAGGAAGAAATAAATCAAAGTTATATTAATTTTATAATTTAGAATTTTAATTTTCTTTACATTTTAGGTATTTTGTATTACCTGACAATTTTAACATAAACATTTTATTTATATTTTAGGTATTTTGTATTAAATTCAATAACGACAATACTATGTAGGATAAGAAATAAATATTTTTTTAACTGGCTATGTTTTTTATTAATGTTACTATTGAATAAATAAAGCAAATAAATTTTTTAATACAAAATACCTAAAATGTATTGTTTATTATAAAATGTGAATAAAGGTGTCATATGGTATTTTCAGCGAAAGAAATTGAAAACATTGATAAAACTATTCAATGCATTGATGTTCCAGAATGTATTGGAACTCCTAAAGTTTCTATCATTGTTCCTGTATATAACACTGAGAAATATATAAAAAAATGTCTTTTATCATTGGTAAATCAAACTTTAAAAGATATTGAAATAATAATTATTAATGATGGTTCAACAGATAGTTCCGGAGAAATAATTTCTATATTTCAAAAATATGACTCAAGAATAAAAGTAATAACGCAGGAAAATAAAAAGCAAGGTGCGGCAAGAAATAACGGGTTAAAAATTGCATCCGGTGAATATATCGGATATGTCGATTCTGATGATTGGATTGACTTAGATTTCTATGAAAAACTTTACAATACGGCAAAGAAGTATAATGCGGATGTTGCTTTTGCTAACAATATAAGAATAGGGAACGGTCAAACAAAAAAAAGACTTAATATTAAAGAAGAAATAAACTGTTCTGATTTACAATCTAAGTTTGATATTTGTAAATTAGCGAAAAATCCATGTCCTACAAATAAAATATACAGAAAAACGCTTTTGGACAATAACAATATTACTTGGCCGGAGGGCTGTTACTGCGAGGATAAGTTATATGTAACACAAGCGGTATACTATGCTAATTCTGTAGTAAGCGTTCCGGAGGTAAATTACTATTATTTTAGAAATCCCGATTCAAGCACAAATCATAAAAAGAGAAATCTTTTTAAAAAAATTGCAAAAAAATCCGTACTTAAGTTTTTAAAAGAACAAAATGTACATATAGGCGATAAAGAATTTTGGGCAGTAACATTTGAAATTAGGCTGTTAAATATACCAATAGTGCAGAAGAAAGAAAGCATTTATACAAAAAAATTAATTATCTTAGGAATGCCGATATATACAAAAACAGACAATAATGAGTATACCCTGCAAAATATTGCCGGAAATTTTATTTCTACAAAAAAAATAACAGACTTAAAAGAAGAAAAAACTATAAAAATCTTTAATTTTTCGATAGGAAAAACTACATTACAAGACAATATATATAAGTGTTATCTCTTTAACTTATTAATAAAACAAACACATCTGGCTGATATTTTTTTTAAAAACAGATTAAAAAAGCTCAATTTTGAATACGATGACATATATCTTCTTCATTCAAATTCAGGCGAAATGTTTTTATTCTTTGCATATTTGGTGAAATTGTTTTTACAAAAGAACAATTCAAAAAATCCGCTCTTTATTGCTACAAAGAAGTATCATATTGATTTATTAAACATGTATCTGCCTGAAGCTAAATATATATTTATAAATAATTTAAAATTGAAAACTCAAACTGATACTTGGAATTTTAACGGACATAAAGTATACATATTATTTTCTCACAATTATTATGACAAAATAGAAAGTGATATCAAAAATTGTGAAACAGGCTCTGCTCATTATTTCCAAAATATGCTTGAAGCACTTAATATATCTGAAATTAACTTAATGAATAATAAAATACAAATAACCTCTGATACAAAAGAGACAATGAATACAAAAATATCAAAAACAAAGTTAAACAGGAATAATTTTATAATTATAGCTCCTGAAGGATATACACATAGCGATTTACCAAAAGAATTTTGGCAAAAACTTGTTACTGGATTAAAAAAGCTGGATTTTGATATTTATCTAAATATTACGGATAATAAGAATCTGATAAAAGGATGCAGACATGCAAATTTAAGTTATAGCGAGGTATTTTGTCTGGCACAAGAGGCAAAAGCTGTTATATCTTTAAAAAGCGGGTTTTCAGAATTTATGTTAGCTTGCAAAATTCCTAATATAGCTATATATACAAAATTCAGGAAAATTACAAAAAATGCTTGTTCCACGCACAAAATAATGGCGGGTTTTTCGATGTTAAAACTTCCGTTTATCAATAAAAATTCAATAGAAGAAATTAACTATGAAGATTATAATAATGATGAAATGTTGATTTATGACATTATAAATTACCTAAAAAATGAGGTGTGTATATAATGAAAATTATAATCCAAGCAGGCGGAATGGGAACAAGGTTAAAACATTTAACGATAAATAAGCCGAAATGTTTGGTAGCCGTACATAATAAGCCTATTATATTTCATCTTTTTAATAAATATCCAAACAATGAGTTTATTGTTATAGGTGATTATAAGTATGATGTTTTGGAAAGCTATTTAAAAGTATTTGCAAAAGATGTTAATTACAAATTAATAAAAGCTCAAGGGACGGGCAATATTTGCGGAATCAAGCAGGCACTTGAATATATAGGCGATAATGAAGAATTTATGCTTATATGGTCAGATTTAAAATTATCTGATGATTTTAAACCGGAGAAGCTTCCTAAAGGTAATTATATCGGAATATTAGAAGGGCAGTTATGTTCTTGGAGTTATCAAAACGGAATACTTGATAAAGTGCCGTCTAATAAGTCCGGTGTTGCAGGCTGTTTTATATTTGAAAACAAATCAAAATTCACTGATATCTCTGAGTCGGGTTCTTTTACAACGTGGTTAAAAAATAGCGAAATACAATTACATCCGATGGAAATGCCACAATGTTCTGAAGCCGGAACACTTGAATCCATAGAAAGTTTAAAAGACACACAAAACAGGTGCCGTCCGTATAATAAAATGGATTTCACAGAGAATAAAGTTATTAAAACGGGGCTTACGGAAGAAGGCAAAAAACTAATAGAAAGAGAAGTAATCTGGTATAAAAAAATGACTGAATACGGATTTACTTCAATTCCCCAAATTTATAGTTATGAGCCTTTAACAATGAAAAAAATTGATGGTACAAATATTTTTCAAGCTGATTTAAACGATATCCAAAAAACAAAAATTACGGAAAATTTAATAAAATCAGTTAATAAAATGCATTCTTATGAAACAAAACAACCAGATACAGATGATTTAATAAAAGAATACTACACAAAAACGCTGGACAGATTAAACTCAATAAAAAGCTGTATACCGTTTGCACAAAATGATTATATAAAAATAAACTCTGAGAATTATAGAAATCCGATAATATTTCAGCGGGAATTTAAAAAGTTAATTGAGGAAAACCTTTTAGATACGATATTTTGTCCTATTCATGGTGATTGTACTCTTACGAATACAATGATTGATAAAAATAATAACATCTATTTTATTGATGCCCGGGGATATTTCGGCAAGCAGGCTGTAATCGGAGATATACGTTATGACTGGGCGAAATTATATTATTCAATGATTGGCAATTTTGACAGATTTAATATTAAGGATTTTGAATTAAAAATTTCAGGTGAAAAAGTTGATTATAGAATCAATTCTAATCATTGGGAAAAATATTGGACTCAAGTCGAGCAAAATATGAAATGTAATATTGAAGAAATAAAACTTATTCATGCTATTATATGGTTATCCTTAGCAAGTCATTGTTTTGAAGATTATGATTCGATGTGTCTGGCGTTTTATCACGGGTGCAAGCTGTTAAATTTATAGAGAGAAAAAAAGAATGAATAAAACGAGATTTAAAAATATAGATTTACTAAGAATAATTGGCGCACTGACAATTGTCTACAATCATATTATTCATTGTACCTATATGAAAACACTAAGTAAGGATTCCATTTTACTGCAGGAGATATTTTATAAAGCGCATTATTCCGCATTATGGGTTCCGTTTTTCTTTATTATTGCAGGCTTTTTCTTATTCCATTACATTGATTATACTATGAAATTTATTGATTTTTTCAAGAAAAAAGTAATAAGATTACTGCCTGTTATTGTTTTTGCAATTGTTTTATATTGGTTTTTATCTTTATTTACCCCGCTTGTTTATCGTAAATACATCAATATATTTACTATATTTTTTCTTAATTCAATAGGCTTAACCGGAAAAGATATGGGGAATATTCATCCTGTATGGTTTGTAGCAGTTTTATTTTGGCTGTCGAATTTTTATTTTTATATTTCAAAAATATATGATAAAAAATATATTAATTTATTAATGGGAGTTACCCCGTTTTTTGCGTATATTTTTCTGTTGCACACAAGCGGACAGGTAAACTTAGTATTTTATAATTTTATTCCCAGAGGAATCCTGCAAGGAATGGGCGGAATTGCTCTTGGATATTGGATTAATGAAATATACAATCTCAATAAAGACAATTTAAAAAGGCAGTTAAGTAAGTTAGAATACTTTTTATACGGCTGTCTTGAAGGCTATTTATTATACTATATAGTGAGAAATACGGTATTTCACAGATTGGGATTTATGAACTTTATGCCGTTAATTTTTGTGTTTTTAGGTTTATTTTATTTATTTTTAATAAAGCGTGGGTTCGTTTCAAGACTGCTTGAGAATAATTTCTCCGTTATTTTAGGCAGATATTCTTATTCAATATTTGTTGTTCATATTATTGTTCTTGATTTAATCTCAACAATAATATGGAAAAAGCATCCCGTATTCACTTTAAATCATGTATATTTAAATATATTTATTGTATTGGTTTCATCTTTTATTTTAGGAGTAATTGCATATCATCTTGTTGAGGTTCCGAGTAATAAATTTTTCAAGAATCTCCTGCTGAATAATAGAAAAATATGTGATGAGGGGGGGAAGAGCGATTTATCCAATAATAAGTTCATTAAAAATACCATATAATTTAGGGTACGTGATTTAGAATTAAGGAAACATTATGAATAATGAGAAGAAAAAGATAAGATTCAAGAACGTAGATTTTTTAAGGATTATAGGGGCATTTACAATTGTGTATTGTCATTCAATCAGGTGTCCGCTTATAAAAAGCTATCAAGATATGTCGGATTTACTTAAAGATATGGTTTATACTTCCGCATATTCATATATGTGGGTTACTTTTTTCTTTATAATGTCAGGATTTTTCTTTTTTCATTATAGTGATTTTTCAACAAGATTTATTGATTATTTTAAAAAGAAAATAATAAGATTTTTGCCTGTTATTGTTTTTGCAGTAGTTTTATATTGGGTATTGTCATTATTTACGCCTATTGTTTACAGGAAATATGTAAATATGTTTGTGGTATTTTTATTAAACAGTATGGGATTGGCAGGACTCGATGGCGGTAATATAGGCACTACGTGGTATGTTGCGGCATTCTTTTGGGTATCGTGCTTATATTTTTACCTGACAAAAATATATGATAAAAAATATATTAATTTATTAATGGGAATAACTCCGTTTTTTGCTTATATTTTTCTTCTTCATGCACCCGGACGTATTAATACTGTGTATTTTCATTTTATTCCGAAAGGAATATTATTTGCTATGGGCGGAATGTCGCTTGGATACTGGGTTAATGAAATATACAATCTCAATAAAGACAATTTAAAAAAACAGTTAAGTAAGTTAGAATACTTTTTATACGGCTGCCTTGAGGGGTATTTATTATACTATATAGTGAGAAATACGGTATTTCATAGGCTGGGATTTATGAACTTTATGCCGTTAATTTTTGTATTTTTAGGATTGTTTTATTTATTTTTAATAAAGAGAGGATTTGTTTCAAGACTGCTTGAGAATGATTTTTCGGTTATTTTAGGCAGATATTCTTATTCAATATTTGTTGTTCATATAATTATTGTGGATTTAATGGCAAAAATTATATGGAAACCTCATATGTTATTTACAATAAATCATATTCATTTGAATATGATTATGACAATTATGTTATCTTCGTTATTGGGTATAATAGCTTATCATTTGGTGGAAAAACCTGCTGAAAAATATCTAAAGAGCAAATGGACGGCATCAAATGACCTCAAAAATATTATGATTGAGGGGGGGGGGAAGAACTGTTTTGCAAATAATAAAAATGTTTAAATCCTCAAACGGATTAGGATATTCAATGTGAGATGAGAGAAAAAATGAGTGAAGTAAAAGAGAAAATAATAATATCAAAATTAAATCACACATGGATTTTAGACTTTGATGGAACGCTTGTTTATCATAACGGCTACAAAACAGGCGGAGATGAATTTCTTGAAGGTGCTAAAGAATTTTTAAATTCAATTCCAAAAGATGATTATATACTTATTTTGACCGCAAGGGAAGAAGAAGCACGGACAAAAACAGAGAAGTTTTTAAACGATAATTCAATAAGATACGACAAAATATTATTTGAAATGCCAATGGGTGAGCGGATTTTAATAAATGATAATAAACCGTCGGGATTAAAATGTGCTTATTCTGTTACTCCTAACAGGAACGAAGGATTAAAAAACATAGAAATTATTATAGATGAAAACTTATAAGGAATAAAAATGCTGATTATAAAAACAATTACACATGAAACAATATGGGGCGGACAGAAATTAAAGCCTTATTCTGATATAAAGACTGATAAAATAGGGCATTTATATTCACTTGTATCAAACTCGGCATTTGAAAGTGAAATATTAAACGGCAAATATAAAGGATGTCTTTTTAAAAAATATTTTGATGAAAATAAAGATAAATTTCACCTTTCAAAATATAAACAATTTCCTTTTGTTATTGCACTTGTTGACGCTTCTGATGATTTAAGCCTGCAGGTGCATCCGAATGATAAAATTGCAAATAAGCTTGAAAATATGCCGTTTGGGAAAAATGAATCCTGGTATTTTTTAGATTCTCCAAAATCAGGCAAAATATATAACGGCTGTAAAGTGAACACTCACGAAAAATTGACAGAGAAAATTCTTCAAAACAAATATGATGAAATTATTGATTATTTAGAAGTTAAGCAAGACGATTACGTGTATGTAGAAGCTGGAACAATGCACGCTATGAGTAAAGGCAGTTTTGTATACGAGATAGAAGAAAACTGCAATATTACATATAGGGTATGGGATTTTGAAAGGCGTGATAAAAACGGTAATTTACGTCCGCTCCATACCAAAAATGCTATTGAATCAATTGACGTAAATTTAAAATCAAAAGCACTTCCCTCAATGATTGAACACAAAGAAAGATTATACACAACGAAAATGTATAAAAATAAAAATGAATATACAAACACATCAAACACACTTGAGTGCTTAACTGTTATAAATGGCGGATTTGAGGTTGAAGGATTCAAAATTCAAAAGGGAACAACAGTTGTTTTGGAACCTTCTGAAACTCTGAAAACTAACAATTCTGATTTTATAACGGCAAAAGCTAATATAGAGGAGATAAAATAAATATGTTATCAAAGGAAAGATACAATTTCTAAAAAAGATATTTCTGATTGGATGAGCAGATAAGGAGTAATATTAATGATTGGTGAATTTAAATATATTGCGGATGAAGTTAAAAAATATGAAAATATTTATATTTTGGGAAATTCTCAAAGTGAAATTTCATTAAGCAAATATTTAAAATTTTGTGATATCGAGGTGAAAAATTTTATATCATTTTCACGTAACAATCAAAATAATATAAAGACTATAAATCCCTTTAAAGTTATATTCCTGAATAAAAAGTCAGTAATATTATCAAAAACGAAATCATTTTCTAAAACTGCTCAGGGGGGGGGGAATTTATGGCAGGAAAAATTAGAAAAATTTATAGTTCAGCTAATTAGGATGATAAATAAAGTAAGAATGGTAAAAATAAAATCACATATAATGGATTATATAAATGAAAAAATGACCCCGGTAAAGCCGGAGGACTTTGCTATTGAAATACATA
>CANROV010000071.1 GCA_947632315.1 Candidatus Gastranaerophilales bacterium | reverse complement strand
CACCTGTCACATTCGCAAGTTGCTATAGAACAGTTATCAGAGCATTTTAAATGTTCACCTAAGTCATAGTGAATTTCAGAACAAGGCCCGCAAGACCCTGTTGCCCCCGGAGGCCCCCAAAAATTATCTTTTTTCCCTTTTCTTATAACTCTTTCAGGCGCAACACCAACATCTTTTGTCCAGATTTCATAAGCTTCATCATCTGATTCATATATTGTTACCCAAAGCCTTTTGGGGTCAAGCTTTAAGTAATTTGTAACAAAATCCCAAGCCCACGGAATAACTTCTTTTTTGTAATAATCACCAAACGCAAAGTTGCCGAGCATTTCAAAGAACGTATGATGTCTTGGCGTTCTTCCTACATTTTCAATATCGGAATCTTTTCCGCCTGCTCTTGCGCATTTCTGGCATGATACGGCTCTTGCAGGATTGAACGGAGGTTTCTCCAATCCTAAATAATACGGCAAAAATTGAAGCATGCCTGCCGTTGTAAGCAAAACTGTAGGATTATCGGGAACCAAGCTTGAGCTTGGAACTTCCGTTGATTGATGTTTATCTCTAAAAAATTCTATAAAAGCTTTTCTAATTTCATTACCTGTTAATGGAGCCGTCATCTTAATTTCCTCTAAACTATACATAACTATATTTTACAACAAACAAATGACATTATAATATTCAATTAAATCCAAAAATTAGTATTTAAAAATATTAACTCCAAAAATCTTCTAATTTCATCCCCAGAGCGTTTGCGACAGAATTTAATGTCGTTATTTTTGAATATTGTTTTGCATTCTCAAGATTACTTATACAATTTATGCTTAAATCGGCAATTTCTGCAAGCTCATTTTGTGACATTTTTCGTTTAAAGCGCTCTGTCCTGACACTTATTGCTATTTTTTCCATTAATTCTTTATTATTCATTTTTTTATTATGAATTATTAAGATAAAAAAAATAATAGATAAAAATAGAAAAATATAGACTATAATAGGAATTTTAATCTTTTATATAAAAAAGACCAAAGCTAAAACTTTGGTCTTTTTATGTTTTTGAACTATATTTAATTTAATTTGCGCCTTTTCGGCGTTCGCTCAGCCTACGGAAAGTCTGTTTCCTTGATTTTGCTCCATTTCGGCAGAGTAAATTGCTTCGCTTCGCTGTCGCAATTTTCTGCCTCATTACTTCAGGCTCGCTCGCATTCGCTCGACTCCGCCTTACGCAAAATCAAGCCATAGCTTTTTCTACTGCTACTGCTACTGCTACGGTTGCACCTACCATCGGATTATTACCCATTCCGATTACACCCATCATCTCTACGTGTGCCGGTACTGATGATGAACCTGCAAATTGAGCGTCGCTGTGCATTCTTCCCATAGTATCAGTCATACCGTAACTTGCAGGCCCTGCTGCTACGTTATCTGGATGAAGTGTTCTTCCTGTTCCGCCGCCTGAAGCTACAGAGAAATATTTTCTTCCGTTCTCTGTACACCATTTTTTATATGTTCCTGCTACAGGGTGCTGAAATCTTGTCGGATTTGTTGAATTACCTGTTATAGATACGTCAACACCTTCTTTTATCATTATTGCAACACCTTCTGAAACATCATCAGCGCCGTAGCATTTAACTTTCGCTCTTTCACCGTCAGAGAACGGAGTTTCTTTTACAACTTTTAATTCACCTGTTTTATAGTTATATTCGGTTTCAACGTGTGTAAATCCGTTTATTCTTGATATTACATAAGCTGCGTCTTTACCTAAACCGTTTAATATAACTCTTAAAGGTTCTTTTCTTACTTTATTAGCGTTTCTTGCAATACCTATTGCGCCTTCTGCTGCTGCAAATGACTCATGACCTGCTAAGAAACAGAAACATTTTGTTTCTTCTCTTAAAAGCATAGCACCTAAGTTGCCGTGGCCTAATCCTACTTTTCTTGTATCACCAACTGACCCCGGTACCGCAAATGCCTGTAACCCTACACCAATTGCTTCCGCTGCATCTGCTGCATTCTTTATACCTTTTTTTATTGCAATTGCACAGCCTAATGTATATGCCCATGACGCATTATCAAATGCTATCGGCTGTATGCCTTTTACTATTTCATCTACATTTATTCCTTTTGATAGACATAACTCATTAGCTTCATCCAATGACTTAAATCCGTATTCATTAAGAACTTTAGCTAAGGATTTTTCACGTCTGTCTTGTCCTTCAAATTTTGCCATATCTTATTTCCTTTTTAATTAGTTATACTTATTACTTTTTGCTTCTATAATTGACGATGTCTGTTATTGTTTTCTCGGGTCAATAGTTTTAACAGCTTCATTAAATCTGCCGTATGTTCCTATATTCTTTTCATAAGCTTCTTTTGGATCTACGCCTTTTTTTATTGCGTCCATTACTTTCCCTAAATTTACAAATTTATATCCGATTACTTCATCATTTTTATCTAATCCAAGTTCTAAAATATAACCTTCGGTAAGTGATAAATATCTTACCCCTTTTTGCTTAGTTGAGTGAATAGTACCAACCATTGAACATAAGCCTTTTCCTAAGTCTTCAAGACCTGCGCCTATAGGAAGTCCGCCTTCAGAAAATGCTGTTTGTGTTCTTCCATATACTATTTGTAAAAATAATTCTCTCATAGCAACGTTTATTGCGTCACAAACCAAGTCTGTATTTAGTGCTTCAAGAATTGTTTTCCCCGGCAGAATCTCTCATGCCTGAACATCCTATTGTTTCTACCAAAGCTTCTTGTATAACGCCTTCTTTTACATTAAGAGTTAATTTACAAGTACCTTGCTGAGGTGCGCAGCATCCGCACCCATGTGTTAATCCTGAAATATCTTTTATTTCTTTACATTTTGTCCATTCACCTTCTTGCGGAATTGGTGCGGGTACACCCTTTACTCCTCTTTTTACACAACATTGATTCTCGATTTCATGTGTAATTTGCATAATACCTCCAGTTTCTATGTATGTATTGTTTGTTTGATTATATCTCTAACCTATATTTTGGTTATTAAAATTATAGTTTAAACATAATTAATTGTATAGGATAATTAACTATTACCCAAGCTGAATATATTGTATATCTCTTCGTCTGAAAGTTCTGTTATTACCTTTTCTCCTTCAAATACTGCAAGGTTTACCAGTTCTTTCTTCTGTTTTATCATTTCATCTATTTTCTCTTCAAATGTTCCTATTGTTACCAATCTGTGAACCATAACGTTTTTGTTTTGCCCGATACGATAGCTTCTGTCTGTTGCCTGTTCCTCAACTGCCGGATTCCACCATAAATCGTAATGTATTACATTAGTTGCAGATGTTAAATTTAAACCTGTTCCTCCGGCTTTTAATGATAATAGCATTATTTTCTGCTCGGGATTGTTTTCAAATTCCGTAAGCATATTTTGTCTTTGATTTGTATTTAATGAACCGTGGAAAAATAACGGAGTTATATTTAATTCATTTTGTATAATTGTTGATAGTATGTTTCCCATTTCTTTATACTGGGTAAAAGCAATAACTTTTTCATCATTTTCAAGAATTTGTGATAAAAGTGAAATGAATTTTTCTGTTTTACCTGATACATCTTTCGTCATCTCTCCGTATTTTAAATATTGGAACGGGTGATTACATATCTGTTTTAATGCCGTTATTAATTTAAAGATAATTCCTCGTCTATTTATTCCCGTTTGACTTGATATATCAGTCATTAAACTGTTTAAAGTCTTTTCATATAAAGCTGCTTGGGTTTTCGTTAAATAACAATATTCATCAAGCACCATTTTTTCAGGCAAATCGTCAATAATAGTTTTATCTGTTTTTAATCGCCTTAAAACAAATGGCGAAATTGATAATTTTAGTTTATCAGCCTGTTCATACTGTTTAAATCTCTCAATAGGTATTGCATAGCACTTTTGAAAATCTCTTATTGAACCTAAATAGCCTTTGTTTATAAAGTCAAATATACTCCATAATTCAGTTAATTTATTTTCAACGGGTGTACCTGTCATAGCAATTTTTATATCGGATTTTAAAGACTTAACTGCTGTAGTTTGTGAAGTATCGGGATTCTTTATATTCTGCGCTTCATCTACTACAACCATTCCCCATTGAGTCTTTTTGACTTCCTCTATATCTATTCTTAATATCGCAAATGTTGTTATTAATACATCGGATTTTAAGTCTAATTGCCTTTCAGCTCCGTGATATGTGCCTGCTTTTAATGACGGTGCAAACATTTTTAGCTCTTTTATCCAATTCCCCATTAATGTCGTCGGACATATAACTAATACAGGTTCTTTTAACTTCCCTTCTTCTTTGAGTTTTAATATTAAACTTATTACCTGAATAGTTTTACCAAGCCCCATATCATCAGCTATACAAGAACCAAATCCTTTTGTTGTATTTGTATACAGCCATTTTAATCCGCCTATTTGGTACGGCCTTAATTCTCCCTTTAATCCTTCAGGCGGTGTTACTTCAACTGTCTTTCCTATATCTTTTACTATATTTGCAAACGCTTCGTCATAATCAAATTCATATTCGTTTAAATGACCCGAAAATGCAGCATGTAGCATTTCCATTCTGGTTATTTTATCTATTTTTGGATTCTTTAATTTGTTTATTATTGCTTGTGCTTCATTTTGATCAATCAAAATGTATTTGTTTTTGAACTCGATAATTCCGTTTGCATCTTTTATGAGTTTTTCAAATTCTTCTACCGAAATCTTTTCGTCTCCTATTGCAACTTGGAATGAAAAATCGAAAATACCTGCCAGACTTATATTCCCTGACTTCCCGTTTAATATGTCCGCAACTTCTTGTTCCCTTGTTGTTTTTATTTTTGCATTTATTGAAGCTCTCGGTACTACTATATTGCCAAAATTCGGTGGAAAATTAATATTTATTCCCGCTTTATTTAAATAATATGCTGTATGAATCATTAATTTATATACTTCATTTAATGATAAATACATTTTTAAATTATCTTCATCTTCAAATAATACTTCAAGTTCTTTATAGTACCTGAGTGCATAATTTAATTGTTTTTCAACTATATTTACCAAATATGTATTTTGATAACCCCAGTATGTGCCTTCTTTGTATATTTCAAGCAGAGGTTTCGGCGGTTCTTTTTCATTTTTCTTTGCGTCATTTGCTTTTACGGATATTGTTAATAAGAACTTATCTTCTTCTATCTTTTCAATATCTAACTGCGGACTTACCGGATATTTCCCTATATATATTTCATCCAGCCATTCTGATATTGCTTCTGCCAAATCAAGTGAACGTAAATATCTTTTACTGTTTATCGGCTTTAAAAAATATATTGAGGATATTATATCTTTAAATTTGTATGCTTTAAATTTTAAAAACTTAAAGATTAAATAATTTATATAATCTTCAATTAATATATCTGAAATATTCTTTACGCCGGATATTTCACCAAAATCTAATGAGTTAATTTCATCTATTGAGCTTTGAATTTGATTATTTATTGAAAACATTTCATAAGAAATGCTGAAAAATTTATCGGTTTTATTAACTTTAGGCAGAAAATATAATTTTTCGACAAGCTTTTTTACAAACTGAGTAAGAATATTAAATATTCTGAATGATTCAGTTACATTTTCAGAGTCTATAATACAATCAAACCCTGAAAAATAATCCCAAATTAGTTCTAACGGAACTTTGTATCCGATTTTTTCGGTTTGCTTTCCGTCCTTTTCTATTGTACATACCGTTGAAGAAAATCTAAACATGGAACCTTTTGATTTTAAATAAAAATCAAAATTATTTGTCGGTGATACAAATACATCAATATTTTTACCGTCTTTTATTATGTTAAATGTTGTATTTTTTATAATATTGCTTGAATTTTGAAAAGTAGAAGCGAATTCATCTTCTATAAGCTGATAAATTGTACTTATCATTAATCTGAAATCTTTTTTTTCGCATCCTACCGGATTTTCAGTCAGATTATGAAACATTTCATCTATATTATTTTTTTTGAAAGAAAACGAAAATTTATTGTTTACTATTGCTTCGGTTGTCATGTATACCTCAAATACTTACTATTTTTTTATTATACACTAAAAATATTAATTAAACCGAATCATAAAAATCGTGTTATAATTACTGCAATTAAGGAATTTTTTATGGATAAATTATGGAAAATATCTGCCCGTATTATTTCTTTTGTAATTGCAGCTGTGGTAACTATATTTAAAATTTTGAAATTATTTTTAAGTGTTATTTTTAAATTGATAATCCCTCAGACAAAATATTATTTTTCTCAATGTGCATATAAACAAACATCCGATGAATACGGTTGGAAATTTGAAAGAAAGTTCTTTAGAACAAAGGAAGAAACTCGAAAATATTGGGAAAATAAAAAACAAAATGGTGAAATTTATGACTACAATCTAATTATTGACAATTTTAAATGTGAAAATAACTCACCTTTAGACCAATATCCATCTTTTTATGATTGGTTTGATAAAAATTGGAGCTACAGCATAGAAACAAAAAAATTATACTCTCCTGATGAAATTATGCCTGAACCCGAAGTAAATAACATATTATGCGAAAATCTTAATGTTTCTTTAATTGTAAATCCCGATTTTTTGGAAGAAAATGAAACACCTGAACAATTTGATAAAGAAAATCTTAAAGATTATATTAAACAAAAAGAAACAAGAGATGATAATATAGGCAGTTATAATATATGTATAAAATTTGATAACGCTGACCAATCCTGTTTCTTTGATTTTGATTACGGTATAAATAAAGATAAATTGTACCATTTTATTAATGAAATACCAAATAATAACTATATAATTTTTTATAATAATGAACTGCCTTCTTGTACTGTTCATTTGTTTAAAAAAGAAGATAAAGTCCGTATTTATATTCAAAAAGCAACTAAAAATTATGAACTTGAAGCAGTATTTGATTGTATTGCTCCAACAACTTTATTTTTGGACAAGATGAAAAAATTAACAGACGAAATAGAACTAAAAATAAAAACTGCTGAAATTGAATACAGATAAGTGTTATTATCGAAAATTTGTTAGTAAAATATTTTAATTAAACCGAGTCATAAAAATCATGATATTTATCAATCAAATAACAAAATGTCGAATAATAAGTTTGTTTTAATCCGTATTCTTTGCAAAGTTTTCCCATATTTTTAATAATTTTAATGTAACGTTTCAATTCTTCTTTATTATTAATATTTTTACTAAACCATTGATTTTCAAGATCAATGATAACCCATTTAACTTTTGCTTCAATGGCTTTTTTTAAAAATCTTTCAAATTCTTCAATAGAATCATTAATATTTGGAATAACAATATATTTAACTTTAACGTCAGACTGATAATCCGCTTGAGCTTTGCAATAGCGTGTAATATTCTCCCATACCTTATCAAAATTGTCAAAACTTTTAATTCGTTTATAAAGTTCCCTGCTTCCGCAATCTACTGATATAATTATTCCATGGCTTAATTTTGAAGAATCCATTACTTTTCTGTATTCTTTTTTAGACCATTCTTTTATATATTTTATTATTACTTCGGAAAATTTAATTCCTGAAGAATGTATGCCCAAATCTCCTATAAGATGATTATTCAGTAACAAATAAGAAATTTTATCAAATTCATCAGCAATTGTAGGTTCACCTCCGCCCCATTCAATATGGCAATCCGGACTTATCATTTTTTTTTCTATACATTTTTTTAGAAAGTCATAAACGGGAACATCTTTAATTTTATTAATTTGGTTTCTCATCCTGTGATTAGGACAATAAATACAATCTGAATTACATTTAGCAACAGAACTGATAGCCATATATTTTATTTGTAATTTTTTACTCCACACACCCATTTTAGGCTTATTACATCCTATACACCTTTGAGGAATAATCCCTTTACGCATATATTCTTTGGCTTTTACTTTCTCTTTAAAAAAAATAGTATAATCATAATTGTTATTTTTACTGACACTAACTATAGGCATACTATTTTTTCCGTGTATAAATTCACTGCAAAAAAATATTCCGTCATAACAAAAATGAATACCATATTCTAGCCAATCACAGCTTAAATATTCTTTTTTTTTAAATAAAAAATCAAACATAATTTATTAATTTACTCCGGCAGTATAGTAGAATACTACTCTTTAACTGCCCTTCGCTTCATTGAAATTTAGTGTTGCATTATATAATATTTTAACATAAAATCCAAATTTGCTATAATCAATACTAATTAGTTTTTTATGGATAAATTGTACAATTTAAATTAACAGATGAAATAGAACTAAAAATAAAAACTGCTGAAATTGAGTACAGATAAGTGTTATTATCGAAAATTTGTTAGTAAAACAATAATATGCTATAATCAGCTTGTTTTGGCAGTTAATTGGAGTTGAGTATGAAAAAAATTTTAACAGGATTGTTTGGTGTTATCCTTTCTGTTTGTTTTATGGGTATTGCAAATGCTTGTGATATTGAAGGACTTTATGATAATTATCAAGCGGTTTATATGCCTTCAACAAATACTTGGACTACAGCGGGCATGGCTGATGACAGAATAGTTTTAACTAAGAAAACATCAGAAGGTTCCGGCAGTTATTCGGAATATTATTTCGGAAACGATAAACTTGCTTTTGCACTAAAATCTAATTTTGAATTTATTAAAGACGGTAAACTTATCGGTGTTGATAATGCCGGGTTAAAATATTATGAAATTACTTATGATGAAAAAAACAAAAAATTTGTTGAAATTCCTCTGTGCGAAAAATCGCTTCAAAAACTTTTCCCAAAGGCTGAAATAATAAAAATTTCTCAATTCAAAAATAATGAAATAACCGTAAAAAAACAATTATTTAAAGATAAAAAAATTCTTTTGCTAAATGATACGGATAAATATTTCAACAAATATTCTTACAGCCCTAAAAATGTGCAAAAAACCGACATTAAAGGTTTAATCAAAATATCACATTTAGGAAAAATTAAATTTTCTTTATACGGTGATAAAAAAACAATGTTGACAATAAAAGTTAAAAAAGGAAGCTAATAAAAAATTCTAAATAAATGAAAAAAGACTCCCGTTTTTGGGAGTCCTTTTTTATAGTATAATTTTTTTAAAAGGAGCTTCAATGAAATATAAAAGCTGTCATTTGATAGAACACGGGATTTCAATTAATGTTGACTCGATTCAGGCATGCTGTCTTTCAAGAGAATTTAATAAAG
>CANROV010000070.1 GCA_947632315.1 Candidatus Gastranaerophilales bacterium | reverse complement strand
CAATTATCAATAATAAGATTCCTGTATTTTGTAGCTAATACATCTATGTTTTTAGAGCAAACCCCGAAATAATTTGTGTATAAAATAAATGCATTAGATGGAAAATTTAGCGTTGGCATAAATGAAAAATCTATATCGTAAAATAGCGGTTTGCAATTTTCTGAAATTAGGGCTTCTATTATGGTTGGACATGTAAAAATCGGGACATATAAAATTTTTATTTTATAGGCTCGTATAATATATTTTAAAGCATTTCTTCCTAAATTTAGTTTAATGGCATTTTTATGAAATTTATTGTTTCTTTTCGTAAGCTCTAGTTCAAAATAGCCGCCATATTCTTTCATTTTAATTCCTTTTCAAAAGTTGTTGGATCCAGAACATCCCAAGAAATATTTTGTTTTTTAATCTTAGCGGGAATACCAGCTATGACACAATTTGTTAGAATGAATTTTTTGTTCAATAAAGAACAAGCTCCTACAACAATGTCGTCTGCTAAAAAGGTGTTTTTTAGGATTGAACATCTCATGCCTATCCACACATGATTTCCAATTACAATACCCCCCCCGCAGCACGATTGTAAATTTTTTTTGTATTTAAATCATAAACTGTATGGCCATCACTTGGTCGCATTAGTATTCCAAAAGAAAATAAACAATTGTCTCCTATTGTTATATTACAATTAGGTTCATCATGCATTTGAATTTCAACACCTACACATGAGAAGTTTTTTCCAATTTTTAATATAGAATTAAAAATACCGTATGTGACTTTTAAGTTGCATATACTACGATAAAAAGAATCAATTATAATCTTAGAATTTTCTCGCATTTCAAAGCAACAATTCTTGAATATTCCTAAAGGTTCGTGCAATTCTACGATGTTGTTGTTACCATAAAAAATAACGGTTAACCCTTCTATTTTTGGATTTTTAATTATATTCCCATTTTCTTGATATAAGAGGAACATATTGTTCTGACCATAATCAATAATATGCTTGTTTTTAAATAAACTAAGAAATTGCATCTTGATTAGAGCGTTCCGACACTTTTTTCTTAATTTTTTTTGTGGTATAAAAAAGGCAAAGATACTAGCAAGAAAATTATACATGAGAACGATATCCTTAAATGATAGTTATATTTTGACTTAATTTGGAGCTTTCCTATTCCAGTTGATTTTTTCTTTTACTTTTTTAGCAGGATTTCCTGCAATAATGATATTTTCTTCATTGAAACTTTTTGTTACAACACTTCCAGCAGCTACAATTGTATTATTGGCAAGATGAACATTTTTAAGAATTAATGAGTTATAACCTATCCATACATGATTTCCGATTACAATACCCCCCCCCCATAAGGTTTCCGCGATTTATACAATTTCCATATATGTCAGTTACTTGATGTCCATCGGTGGGCCAAAGTTCTATTTTAGAAAACATACAATTTTTTCCAATAAATACTTTCAAGTTTTCTTCATTAAGCATATGAATATTTCCACCGACTGAGGAACCTTCATCTACTGATAATATACCTCCCTTGCAGATTTCAATACAGCAATCTACCAGACGACATTTATTTAATATGATTTTGGCATTATCTGAATAAAAGATAATAGAAACATAACGCTCAAACAGATAGGGCTCGTAAATTTCCAAAAGATTATTTGAACCTAGAAAATTTATATTAATATTTAATTTAGGATTAACTAGTAGTTTCCCTTCTTGAGTGTGAATGATAACTTTATTATTGTTATGAAAATGAGATTTTTTCCATTTGAAAAACATTACAATTTCTCCTAAAATAAACCATTTAATAGTTTTTTAAAATCATGGCTATTTATGTTTTGAATTATCTTTCTTTTGTAATATTCTTTTTTACTTTTATTTAGACTTAATAAATAAAGTATTTTTCTTTTAAGGCGTTTTATTTTAGAAACTTTTGTTGAATCAAGTGAATCTACATCTTGTGTTCGTAATATATTTTCCTCGATTAGATGTATATTGTATTTTGTTTCATATTTTAAAAAATCTATAATATTTTTTATTAGCGCAGTATTTGTTTGGCCATTTTCAATATAAAAGTTACGTCTTTTTAAAAATGGAAAGTGTTCGTTTTTGAGTAATAAATCAGCCTTGCTTAAGGGCCAATAATCTTTTGTTGCGTTTATATCGTATTTTTTAAGGTCAAAAGCAACATCTCGTTTAAAACCAGCAGCATCAAAAAAAGGTGTTTGTCTTTGTTCATGATATAAAACACTATCATTGTAGGTTTTGATTTCTTTTAAAGTGTCCCAATATTTTTTAAAATAAGGACTTTTTAGTAATGTTTTACGATAAGCAACAAAAAAAGATGGTAAATGTTCGCCTTTTATGTAGGGCTCATTCATTGTGCAGATATATAGTCCCCACCAGTCACATTTTTTCTTTTTTATTTTTTTAAACATTGGTTTTAAATCAAAAATAGGGGCAAAACATGTAAAATTAAACAAAATTAATTCATCAAATAGTGCCAGTTTTTTATAACCATAATATTCAATGCCATATTTATAAGCAGTAGCGTCAAGTCCGGAATTTTGGCGTATTAGAATATGTTTACAATATTTAGAAAGCTTTTTATAACCATCTTGAGTTAATTTGCCATTTATTACCGCACACAATTCATTACAAAAAAACTTCATTTTAGATAGGTAGTGTGTAATATAACTATCAACAATTCCATCTTTGTCGTAAAAAAAGAAAATGCCTAAGCGTTTATTCAATGTTTTACCTTTCTAGTTAAAAGCAATATTTTTTATTTCTGTTTTATAAAGTTTTTCTTTGTATTTGAAGTATTGATGTTTTTGTTTGTTGAATGACAACTTTTTTCGAAATTTGTAATAAGTTTTCATGATAAAACAGTATCGTTGATATATTTTTAGTTGAAATTCATAGAATTCTTTGCTGTCGAGCAGCTTATTGTTAGATGAAAGAAAAGTTTCACATAATTTACATGGAATTTCAAAAGTAATAACAGTTGTTTGCAAATTGGTTACGCCTGGAAAAACGAGCATTTTAGGAAAATATTTTCCTATTCTTTCAAGATACCATGCCAATGGTTTAATGGTGCAATGGGCATTTTGACCATTGGGTAAATAAGTTACAGCAGGGTAGTGGTGTAATTGAAAAAATACATTTTGGGAAATTCTGGAAATTTGCTCAATCACGGATAAAACATCCTCCTCTGGTATATGTTCTAAAACATCAGTGTTTATAACCAAATCGGCTTTACCCCCCCCCATCAGATTTTTATATTTCTCAACGGCTGGATCATATCCAAATACTTCTATATCAGGAAATTTCTTTTTAATAATATCAATAAGAATGCCCTTACCGCACCCAAAATCTAAAATAGTTTTAGGCTTTAGATAATCTATGCAACTCATTAATTTATCGCTAACTAAGATTCCAGAAGTACCAAAAGACTCATCTTCATGGTGTAACTTTTGATATTGTTTAATATAATTTTTCATTTTTTATCTCCTGATTTTATTTATAATCATGGTTTATTTTGAAATACTTTCAATATAATTTTGTGTATACAAATCTTCAAATATTCCTTTGAGGCCAATAGGATTGATGGAAATAATTTTTATATCAGGGTAATGACTTGTCGCAAATTTTTTAAATTCTTTCCAACCCGTTAACATATGTTCATAGTCGGAACTGGTTGAATTTAAAGGTGAATTTTGGTCTTTGAAATAGCCGTTTAGTGTGTTATCGCATCCTACCAAATATATCCTCTTCGGATGAGTCCATAAAATGAAGTCTAAAGCGGAAAAACTTACACTTCCCCAATTATTCAAAGGTCTAGTTGTTATATTAGCGTTAGACATTGCTATGGAGCTTGTTGGAAATTCATGTAAAATAAAGTAATATTTTTTAGCCAAAGCTTTTTCATATGCGGTTTGTGATATTGATAGAGTCGATATTTCAGAAGGTTTTAAATAGTGAATGCCAAAAAATTTTTTGCACTTATTGCCCCTATAATTGAGGATTTTTTCTTTTCCAGCGTCTACGATTGTTTCTCCATCTTGAGCAAATAGGTAATCAAGAGGGACTTTATCATTTTTGTAAGCATTATTTACGCCTATATGAATGGCATTTGCGATAGGTTCATAATAATTGTAAGTTGGACCGGTTGCGCATAATACAACATCTTTACCTTTATAAATATCCTTGTATTTTGTAAAAATTTTAGGGTGCTCCATACATGCGGGCATATAGATGTAAAAAAGTTTATCAAATAATTCTTTAATCGTATTTTTTTCTGAAAAATAATGTTTGATTGAATAAATGGGTATGCCCAAAAAATATACTTTATCTTTTTTGTTTGAATGTTTTATTTTAATTAAAGACATTTTTATATTCCTCTATACTCCAGTACTAATTTCGTTTTTTAAAATTTTAAGAATTTTTGAATTATCTCCGTAGATAACTGATGAATCGTAGGGACGAGTTGAAAAGGCTCCAAGTTTTAAATTAATGTTAAATGCGTTTTCCTTTATAAATTCCTCAGCTTTATCTTTGATAGATTGCGGTTTTCCTGAACAAACATTTATAATACCATCAATTTCAGTCTGAATAGCTGCTGCACAAATTTGCATAGCCAGTGTTTCAACATCAATAAAATCAAATTGATTTGTTCCGTTGGTAAATGGAAATTCTTTTTCTCCGGCTTGTGCTTTTTCCAAAATTTTGGTAAAAACAGAATGATTATTTTTGTCGTCTCCTGTTATATAGAATGCTCTTAGCCATTTTAATGAGATTGCTTTGTTTTTAATATATAACATGACCAATTGACGAAGAGTGTTTTTCGCAATACCATAGTAAGATAAGGGATTACATGGCGTGTTTTCATCGACTCTGCCTTCCCAAAAACCAATTTCGTGAACTGTCCCCATTATTGATAAAGATTGACAGCCGTGATCAATCAAATTTTTAATGAAATGAAAGTGTTTCATTAAATTATCCATATGAGCGTCAGAAAAATGATTAAAGCCATCTTGCCATGCTAAATGAATGATATGATCGGGGCTTTTTAACTTTTTATACAAATCAACATCATTAAACGATGTGTTTAATATGTCATAATTTAGAAAATTAGCTTCTGAGACAATCCGGCTATTATTAAAATCAACAGCAATAACTTCATGATTCAGCTTAATCAGCCTCTGAACAACGTGGTGTCCAATATAACCATTCGCTCCTGTCACTAAAATTTTCATTTTTTGTCCTTCCATAACATATAATTTACAGCGTTAGGGCCGCAATTAAATATTAAATCTAAAATGCTGACACCGTGTACAAAGGGCGGGAATAATTGCTTATATTCAGGATATCTAGAATAATCCATCCACGAAAGTTTGATGTTTGCTTTCTTAAATAAACTTTCATCAATATAACCTTTTGCTGCAGGACCTGATAAATATTCTGTGCCTTTTGCTTTTTGTACTAAATCAACCAAACGTTCTGTTTTGCCTTGAATCAAGCCATAATTTTGACTAAATGAAATTTTTGTTTTAATTCCCAAGAGCTCATTTATGGCCAGTATGAATTTATAGTTTACTTTGCATAAATATGTTTCTTGTTCACACGTTTTATATAAATTTTCAAATAACGTAGAATATTTGTTGAAATAAGGTGCATTTTTGTAAAATAGCTTCATCGTATTCCAGTGTTTTATAGCCCACTTTGGGTCGGCTATTTGGGCATCTTTAATTTTTATGTTGTTTGATAAATGCCCTTTTGTTATGACTGGAATGCTTAACCATTTTAATCCCTGTGGCGTTTTAATTAAATTCCTATTTCTCCAATCATTTTTAGTATACTGCATTTCGTCATAAAATATAAATTCATCAACACTAGCAATGATGTCAAAATAGCCTTTCCAGGGAATATAATTTGATTGTAATATGGCGATCTTTTTCATTTCCCCTCCAAAATTTTGATGTATCTTTTGCGAGTGGCACTTATTTCGTATGTCTTTAGCCAAAATTTATAATTTTTCTCAATGATTTTTTGACGTTTTTTGGGATCGTTCAGTAATTCAATAATTGCATTTTCCATATCTTTTACACGTTCAAACATATAAGGATAATTAGGCATTTGATATTCATGAAAAGATAATTCCGGTTGTTTTTTATTAATTTTTACAACAGATGCCACTTTGTTACGCATTAAATCAATTTGTGTTAAGGCGCTTGACACAGGAAAACTATCTATAAATACATCTGTGCATTGAAAGTATTTGTCAAAATCGGTTTGGAAAGGTAAAAATATTAATCTTTGTTTTTCTTTCGGCGAGTTTTTGAAAATTTTGTTAATGATATTTTGCTGTTCTGGTGTAATATCGCTCATAATCAAATGATTAAGTTTTTTCTTTTTTTGCAAAATGCGCAAAATCATTTCAAAATATTCAGAACTGTTGTTTTTATCAAAAAATTTGTACGATGAGCCACCACTTAGAGTTACTTGATAACCTTTTTTGATGCCTAAATTAAGTTTTAATTCATTTAAATCGGCCTTGGAATAGTAAACGGTTTTATCTTTTGATACAGAACTTAGTCCAACAATTTTTGTATGTAAAAAGTGCCTTTTTTTATGTGTTATTTTTTCGCTTGAGGGTAACCCATTCAAAACAAAATCCGAAAAATTCATACCCAAAACTGGAAAATGTGAGGCATGATCAAAAAAGAGAATTTGTATTCCCTTATGCCTCAAAACAGATAAAACGGCAGCACCGAAAATGTCATCAGGATGAATATAAACAAAAAGAGCTTTTGGAGAATAAGAACTTATTTTTTTAGCTAATTCTTTTACACATTGATGAAATTTTATGATTACAAAGTCGGTTCCGTCAATTGTGCAATATTTGTTGATATCCGACATAATGTTCGGCCTATCCTTTTGTAGTGCAGAGATTTGCGTTAAAAACAGTTTTTGCTCATATTTACCATTCAGTGCGCAGAGTAAATCGCGCAAACACTTGCTGTGACCGCCCATATCAAACAATCTTGTTGCAAGGAAAGCAATTTTATGATTATCGGGACGAATTTTTGGGAATTTGATATCTGCTGTAATCTCTGCAATTTCTTTGTCATAATGTCGGGTGTCAAAATCTTTATTATCCTGGAAATTGTATATAATCTGACCAAGTTTGCTTTTTAATGTCTTAAGATGCAAACCCAAGAAATAAACACCTATACCCTTTGGTTTGACGACGAATTTAAGAATTGTCATGCCTAAAAATTTTAGCTTATTTTTCTTCCGTTCTAACAATTTCATTTTTTGCTCCAAAATTCTAGGCATTTATTAATGACAGTATCTATTTCTTGTTCTGATATATCAAAAAATAAAGGCAACCGAACCAAGGTGTCTGAAATTCTGTTTGTGACATCCAAAGAGCCTGACGTTTTACAATATTTTTTGCCGGCAGGGGCCGAATGCAGCGGAATGTAATGGAAGGGCGCTTGAATATTATTTTTACGTAAATAAGCAATAAATTTCGTTCTTGTTTCTAGGTCATTGAAAAGCAAATAGAACATATGCGCGTTATTTGTGGTGTTATTTGGAATAATTGGTCGGCGAATCGCGCCTGATTTTTCCAAACTTTCAAAGGCTGAATAATATTTATGCCATACCGCACGGCGTTTTTGCTGGATTTGATCAGATATTTCTAGGATAGAATATAAGTATGCGGCTATAATATCGCTTGGTAAATAAGAAGAGCCTTTGTCAACCCAAGTATATTTATCAATCTGTCCTCTAAAAAATTTGCTTCTGTTTGTGCCTTTTTCGCGGATAATTTCAGCACGTTCGGCAAGTGTGGAATCATTTGTTACAAATAAACCGCCTTCACCGGACATCACATTTTTTGTTTCATGAAATGAAAAACAGCCCATATTACCGATTGTGCCTAAAGGTTTGCTTTTGTAAAACGAATCAAAAGCTTGAGCCGCATCTTCAATGACAAGTAAATGGTGGCGTTTTGCAATATCCATAATGTTATCCATTTCGCATGCAACGCCTGCATAATGGACAGGAACAATGGTTTTAGTTTTGGAGGTTATAGCGGCTTCTATTTTTGTTTCATCAATATTTAAGGTATCAGGGCGGATATCTACAAACACGGGGACAGCACCTTGCAAAACAAAGGCATTAGCGGTTGAGCAAAAAGTGTAAGAAGGCATAATCACTTCATCGCCAGGCTTTAAGTCGGCTAAAATGGCGGCAACCTCCAAGGCCGCTGTGCCTGAATGCACAAGAAGAGTTTGTTCACAAGAAAGCTTATCAGCAAACCATTTATGGCATAACTTTGTATATTTTCCATCACCTGAAGTATGTTTTTGGGTAAACACATCTTCAATATACTGCAATGTGCTTAAGTTTTGAGCTGGTTCATTAAAATTAATTGTTGTCATGTGTTACCAAATAACGTTCGTTTATTTTTCCACCTTGGGTGATTGAATTGCTTGGCTATTCATAATTTTTCTACAATCCTTATTTTATCTTGTATAAAAAGATTTTTTTTGTTGAAATCTATTTTGTTTTGAAGTATAAATACGTGCAGAAAAACAAACGAACGTTTGTTTTTCCAAATTGATTATACAAATTTAAGCGTAGGCTTAAAAAATCAATAGCTCTTGGTATAACTTTTACGGTCTTTAAATGAATAGTTGTTCTTTTTTAAATTTTTCTGTGCACGGTAATTATCAGGGGAATCTTGTTGCGTTAGAATCTTGTAAAAATATACCGTTTGATATAAAACGTGTATATTACATTTGGGGGACAGAGGCTCATGTAACGCGCGGGAGGCATGCGCATAAAACTTTGGAACAGGTTATTGTTTGTTTATCCGGCTCATGTGATTTTATTTTAGATGATGGACAGCATCGCGAAACGATACACCTCAATAATCCGGCCGAGGGGCTTTATATCAAGCATAATGTTTGGCGCGAATTTACAAATTTCAGCAAGGATTGCGTCGTTATGGTTTTGGCTTCAGATTACTATGACGAATCGGATTATATCCGTGATTATGCAGAATTTTTATCTGCGGGGGGGGGTAAAGTACCTAATGTTTACGCCAAGAGTTGAAATGTTAAAAAATGGATTAAACCAGATTTTTGCTCCTAAAAACATTTGTCGTTCATTTTATATTTATGATGTTTTAAATCAGGTCAGGCGAGGCTGTCATGCAAATAAAAAGTCTAGGCTTTGGATGAGTTGTGTCGCGGGATCTTGTATGGTAGATGTGTTGCATCATGACAAGAAGGAAACCTTTGTTTTAGA
>CANROV010000069.1 GCA_947632315.1 Candidatus Gastranaerophilales bacterium | reverse complement strand
ATTGAACACCGCCTACTGCACAAAATACAGCAACAACACCGTCTAATACACGGAGTGAACGTTCAACTTCGATAGTGAAGTCAACGTGTCCGGGGGTGTCAATAATGTTAAATTGGTGATTTTTCCACATAGCAGTAACTGCTGCTGATTGGATTGTAATACCTCTTTCTCTTTCCTGATCCATAAAGTCGGTAACGGCTGCACCATCATGTACTTCCCCGATTTTATGTGTTTTACCTGTGTAGAATAAGATACGCTCTGTGGTAGTTGTTTTACCTGCATCGATGTGAGCAGCAATACCGAAGTTTCTTACTCTCTCTAAAGGGACTTGTCTTGCCATTTTTCTTTTTCCTTTATTAATTCTACTGATTAACTTACTTTTAGCTTTCGCTATTATTAATCTTTACATAAAAATAAATTTTTTTAAAGATTTTAATTAATCACAAAATTTTGTAAAGAAAAGTAACCTGATTTTTATTATTATTAAAGATATTTTAAATTCTGCCGATATATCTTAATATAGTTAAACAGGAGCTTATTATGGCAGAAGTTAAAAAAAATTCTTTTATACTAAAGAATATTTTAGGAGATACTAAATCGACTATTGAAGCTATTCAAAGATATTTAAAGAATAATTCAAAAAATGTTATTAATAATGAAACAGAAGAAGAAACTCCCGCTGCTTCGGTCAATAAAATATTAAAAAGCGTAGAATGTGAAGAAACATCCGCAGTAATTCAAAATATTATAAATAAATTATAACTTCATTAAATTTATAGTATACTTCTTTTAAATGTGTTTAGTTTAAAAGAGGTTTTATTATGAAAAAAGTTCTTATTAGTTTATTTATTTTTATAGTAATTATTTTCTTATTGGATATATGTTCCAGCTATGTTGATTACAAAAGTATCGATGATTATAGAAAATCTTTGGCTTTTGAGAATGGATTTGAAACTGATACTTTTGATAATTTTAAGAATAACTTTAATTATTCATTAAGATTAATGCCGTTTAAAGATTATTTTAAAAAAGAATTTAAACGCGGCGGGGTAGCAGATTCTCGAAATGTGGATAAAGAACATGAAAAAAATGATTCTGTAATAATTTTTGGTTGTTCATACGCTGAAGGTTCATTTTTAGATCTTGATGATAAACCGGCAAATGTATTAGCTGAAATTACTAAAATGCCTGTATATAATCGTGCCTGGGGCGGACTTGGTTTAGCTACTATGTTATGGCAGACAAGAAGTCAAGAATTTTGGGATGGGATTAAATATCCGCCTAAATATATTATTCATGTTTTTATTCCATATCATGTAGGTCGCTTACTTACGGATAAATACGGCATGTCAAGTTTATTGCCAATTTATATTGGTTATAATGTCAAAGATAATAATACTCTGGTGGAAAATAAACTGCCTTTCAGATTTTTATTCAGATTTAAATTTATTAGAAAAATAGTATATGGCTATCAAGATAGAAAATTTAATACTCCTGAAAATCAAGATTTTATATTTGATTTAATAAAGCTTCATTACATAGAATCAAAAAAAGCAATTATGGAAAAATATCCTAATGTAAAATTTATTATTATAAAGCATCCAATTAGTAAAGAAATGATTATGTATGATTATGATTATATTTATAATACAGAAAGATGGAAAGAACTTGAAACAGAAGGATTTATTGTTTACGATTTGGCAAAAGATTTAAATATAGATATTACAACTAAAGAATACTTGCTTCCTGATATGCATCCTAATAAGAAAACTTGGCAGGTTGTAATTCCTAAGTTGGTAAAAGATTTAGATATAAAATAGGTTTAATTTAAATGAAGAAAAAAGTATTGATAGTTTTAATTAATTTTTTAGTTTTTATTGTTTTAATATTTTTATTAGACATAAAAGTTTCATTAGATGAATTTTATAAATATTATTATTTTGTAATAAATGGTAATGAACATAATAAAGGTGCTAATAAAATTGATGATATGCCTAAATATAAATATTCTTTGAAAATACCAAGTTTAAAAAAATATATAGAAAAAGAATGGGAAATGGCTTATAGAATATATAATGGTATAAAACAAAAAAATGGAAATAATGATGAATCTGCTATTTGGGTTTTTGGATGTTCTTTTGCAGCAGGTGCATTGTTAAGTTATAGTCAAAATTTTGAATACAAATTGAATAAAATTACCGGAAGAACAGTTTATAATTTTGGGCTTTGCGGTTTTGGTATATCCGGGATGTTGTTTGAAATTAAGAATTTCATTTTAACTAATAAATTCGGAAATTTAGAAAAACCTAAAATAGTTATTTATATTTTTTTAAATGATCATTATAGAAGAATATATGCAGATAGATTTGGATTAGAACATCAACCATATCAAATAAGAATTGAAGATGTTCCTTGGACGCTTCAAAAGAAAAAATTATTTATGTCTTTAATTGATAGTCCTTTTGGAGAACAGCTTTTGAGGTTTTATTTCGTAAAAAAAATAACATCGGATTATATTAATAAAAACTATTTAATAGAATCGATGAGGCAGGAAAATTTCAATGTAATAAAATTATATTTTGAAACTTCAAAAAAATTATTGGAACAAAAATATCCTAATATAAAATTTGTTATTATTAAATATCCTAGTATTTTTTATAACTGTGATTATTTTGGTGATTTGTCTGATGATATATCTAATTGGAAAAAACTTGAAGATGAGGGATTTATAATTATTGATTTGAAAACAATAATAAAAGAGGATTTAACAGATAATAAATATTTATTTTCAGATGGTCATCCAAATGAAGAAGCTTGGAATATAATAACTGATAAAGTTGTAAAAAAACTGGAATTACAATAACTTTTATTTAAATAATAAATGTGATAAAATTAACCTGCATAGTATTTTATGGGGTTAATTTTATATGAAAAAAATTTGGATACGTGATATAAAAGATTATGATGGAAAAGAGGTTACTCTTCAAGGCTGGTTATATAATAAGCGTTCAAGCGGTAAACTTCACTTTTTACAGCTTCGTGACGGAACGGCAGAAATTCAGGCTGTTGTTTTTAAAGGTAATGTATCTGATGAAGTTTTTGAACTGGCTGATAGAATTCCTCAGGAAAGTTCCGTTGAAATAACAGGAACCGTTAAAAAGCATGACCGTTCTAAAATCGGATATGAACTTGATGCAACTGACGTAAAAGTTATATCAATTGCGAACGACTATCCTATAACACCTAAAGAACACGGAACACATTTTTTAATGGAACATCGTCATTTATGGCTTCGTTCTTTAAAACAAAAAGCTATTTTAAATATCAGACATAGAATAATTAAATCCGTTCGTGACTTCTTTGATTCACACGGTTTTACTCTTGTTGACGCACCTATTTTTACACCTAATGCCTGCGAGGGTACTACAAACCTTTTTGAAACGGATTATTTTGATACTAAAGCATATTTAACTCAATCGGGGCAGTTATATATGGAAGCGGCTGCGATGGCTGTCGGTAAAGCATATTGCTTTGGCCCGACTTTCAGAGCTGAAAAGTCAAAAACAAGACGTCATTTAACCGAATTTTGGATGGTAGAACCTGAAATGGCTTTTGCTGATATATATGATGATATGGATTTAGCTGAAGAATTTGTTGAATATATTGTTCAGCAGGTTGTTGAGCATAACAGAGAAGATTTAGAAACTCTTGAGCGTGATATAACAAAACTTGAAAACATTAAACGCCCGTTCCCTAGGATTTCTTATGATGAAGCTATTGAAATTCTTCATAAAAAAGGAAATGATACTCCGTGGGGTGAGGATTTTGGCGGTGATGAAGAAACATTAATCTCTGAAGAATTTGACAGACCCGTTATGATACACCACTACCCTATGGCTGTTAAGGCGTTTTATATGAAACAAGACGGTAATAAAGCTGCCTGCGTTGATGTTATAGCACCTGAAGGCTACGGAGAGATGATTGGCGGAGGTCAAAGAGAAGAAAATCTTGATAAATTGTTAGCTAAAATTAAAGAACAAGGACTGCCTGAAGAAGTATTTGACTGGTACTTGGATTTGAGAAAATACGGTTCCGTTCCTCATGCAGGATTTGGACTTGGCATAGAAAGAACCGTTGCTTGGATTTGCGGTTTATCGCATGTTCGTGAAACAATTCCGTTCCCAAGATTAATGGACAGAATTAGACCTTAGTATGAGAATATTAGGATTAGACCCCGGACTTGCTATTGTAGGCTATTCAATATTGGATACCGTTAATGATGATATTGTTCTTAATGCTTCAGGCTCAATACAAACCGATAAGGATAAATCTGATTCTTCAAGGCTGTTTGAAATCCAAAATGATATGCAGACAATTATTGATACTTATAAACCTCAAATGGCAAGTATTGAAAAACTTTTCTATTTTAAAAATCAGAAAACGGTTATACCTGTTGCCCAAGCAAGAGGGGTAATATTGGCAGTTCTTGAAAAAAATAATATTCCAATATGTGAATATACACCTATTGAAGTTAAACAAATGATTACAGGATATGGAAGAGCTTCAAAAGAAGAAGTTGCAAAGATTGTATCTGTGTTAGTTAAATATAATAAATTGCCAAAACTGGATGATACAATTGATTCTATTGCAATTGCTTTGTGCTGTATCAGAACTAATTTTGAAATAATAAAGAGGTCATAATGACGGATAAAACATTAATTAAAATTATAGTAATTGTATCGGTATTATCGGGCGGAATATTGGGCTTAATATCCGTAATACCGCCTTTAACGTCTATAATAATATTAATTTTAATGCTGTTTATGGCGCCGTTTATTATAATATACTTTAAAAATCTGAATTTAATAAAAAATACAGAGCAGGAACAATATATGATAATAGGAGCAATATCAGGATTTATGGGAATTATTGGATTTTCAATAATATTCTTCCCTGTTGCTTTTTTGGTTGATGCAATATTTAAAATAGGTGCGCTGTTATGGGCTAAAGTTGTTATTCAAAATATTATATTTCTTATTGCTTTTATATTATTATCAGGGATGTTAAGCGCAATATTCAACGCTTTTACAGGATTTTTAACAGGATGTTTCTATCAATACATTAATAAAAAGAGGTAGTTTATGGCATTTGAATCAAAAATTAAAACAATTGAATGGGTAAATAATGTTTCAAGGATGATAGATCAAACAATATTACCTAAAGAATTTAAAACAGTTGATATAAAAACTTGTGAAGAAATGTACTTTGCAATAAAAAACATGATAGTCAGAGGCGCTCCTGCAATAGGAATAGCCGGCGCACACGGGGTTGCGCTTGCTGCAATTGAATTATTAAAAACAGTTAATGACAAAACTGTGTTTTTACAAAAACTTAATCAAAAAGCTGATTACTTGAAATCTTCAAGACCTACTGCCGTTAATCTGATGTGGGCTGTAGAAAAACAAATGGAAATAGCACACAAAACTCAAGGAAGTGTTAATGATGTAACAAAAGCACTTATTAATAACGGAATAAAGCTTGAAAATGAAGATATTGAAATAAACAAAAGAATGGGGGATTATGGAGCTGAAGTTGTTCCAAAGGGTGCTGTTATCTTAACTCATTGTAATGCAGGGGCATTAGCCACTGTCGGTTATGGTACTGCTTTAGGTGTAATTAGAAGTGCTTTTGCAAAAGACCCGACTATTAAAGTTTTTGCAGATGAAACACGTCCTCGTCAGCAAGGTGCAAGACTTACTACTTGGGAGCTTACTCAGGACGGTATTCCTACAACTTTAATTACGGACGGAATGTGTTCGTATTTTATGTCAAAAGGCATGATTAATATGGTTATTGTAGGAGCGGACAGAATTGCTGCAAATGGCGATACTGCAAATAAAATAGGTACTTATACTGTTGCTATTGCCGCAAAATATCATAATATTCCTTTCTATATCGCTGCTCCTTTATCTACTATTGATATTTCAATTAAATCAGGCAAAGAAATACCTATTGAAGAAAGAAATCATGAAGAAGTTACTCATATAAACGGTGATTGGATTTGTGCTAAAGATGTTAATATTATTAATCCCGGTTTTGATGTTACTCCTAATGAACTTATAACCGGTATTATTACTGAAAAAGGTATTTTAAAGCCTGATTTTACGGAATCTATTAAGAAAGCTTTCAGTTAATTAAACTATATGGTAAATTGAAAAGATTTTAAATCAGTGTTATAATTTGCTTAATAAAAAAAGGAGAGACAAATGAAAAATAATTGGAAATTCTTATCAATAGCATTGGCTGCATTTATTATAGGGATGACGGTAAATAATTTTGCCGTATCTGATGTGCCGTCTAATTTTAAGGTAGCAGTTGTTAACGTGCCGAAAGTTGTTGAAGCTTCTTCTCAGGTTAAAGCTTTAAAAGATGAAAATAAAAAGAAAAATGATGCGTTTATTAAGTTCGTTGAAACTGCTAATACCGCTGTTACAAAAGAAAAAGATGCTAATAAACAAAAAGCTTTAAAAAACAAATACGAAAAAGAAATAAAAGCAAAACTTGATGCAAATAATAAAGCTTATCAAACTAAACTTGCTGAAATTGATAAAAATATTTCTAATATTATTTCAGTTGACGCAAGAGCAAAAGGTTATAATTTAGTTCTTGCTAAAAGCTCTGTCTTAATGGGCGGTGACGATATTACGGACGCTATTATTCCTAAAGTTAAATAACTTTTTATATTTTAATAATTTTAATTATCTGTTTATAATTTATAAACAGATAATTTTTTATACGTAATTGCTTAACAGCCCTTAATTCAAATTTTTATGTAAAACTTTTGCTATTTCTTTTAATTCTGTATGAAGTTGTGAATATTCTTCATTCCTTAATGATTGTGCGCCGTCGCAAAGTGCTGTATCAGGGTTATTGTGTACTTCTATAATTAGTCCGTCAGCTCCTGCTGCTATCGCTGCTTTTGACATGGGTGATACTTTATCTCTTAATCCTGTTGAATGACTTGGATCTACTATAATTGGCAGATGGCTTATTTTTTGAACTACCGGTATTGCTGATAAGTCTAATGTATTTCTTGTTATATGTTCAAATGTCCTTATTCCTCTTTCGCAAAGAATTACTTCTCTGTTTCCGCCTGCTAATATATATTCCGCCGACATTAACAGTTCATCTATTGTTGCACTTAACCCTCTCTTTAATAAAACAGGCTTCCTTATTTCACCTAAACTTTTTAGTAAGTTGAAATTTTGCATATTTCTTGCACCAATTTGAAGTATATCAACGTATTTCTCAAACAATGGGATTTGAGAAACTTCCATTACCTCTGACGTAACTGCCATATCATATTTATCGGCTACTTTTCTGATTATTTTTAAACCTTCTTCTCCTAATCCTTGAAATGCATACGGCGATGTCCTTGGCTTGAAAGCGCCTCCTCTTAATATCTTTACCCCTGATTCTTTTAACCTTTTTGCGGTTTCTTCCATTTGTTCATAATTCTCAATTGTGCAAGGGCCTGCTATCATCCCTATATTTCCGCCGCCAAATTTTACTCCCTTTACTTCTATTATTGTATCTTCGTTTTTGAATACTCTGCTTACCAATTTATAAGGAGAAGAAATTCTTATTACTTCTTTTACTCCGTCTAAAAGTTCAATATCTCTTTTATCGATTATTTTTCTTCCGACTGCACCTATTACGGTATGATTTTCTCCTTTTGAAACGTGTGCGTCAAATCCTTTTTGTTTTATGAAATCTATTACTTTATTTATCTTTTCTTCGTTAGCATTTGGCTGCATTACTATTAACATAATTTTTCTCCTTAGAAAAATTATATACCAAGCATATTAATATTCAAAAGCTAAATATTTAAATACATCTTTATTTTGAATCCATAATGTTTCGTTTGTTTCATCCTCAGGAAGTTCAAGAGTTATGGTCGGTATTTTCCTTTCAACACCTGCATAATTTCCGAAGCTCCCCGGAGTCGGGTATCCTATGTCTTTTTGTACTTTATATCCTGTTATTTTTGATATTTTTTCCGCAAGCTCTTCTGCCGGCCCGTCATAATTTACTACCCTAAACGGAGCATGAATGGATAGTATTGCGTCAATTTTGTTGTCGTTTAATACTTCCGTCATAAATTTTGTTTCAATCTCGCTTGCAGGACTTTCTCCCCCGTAATACTCTTTTTTTTCTGTTTTTTCCCAATTCTTTGTCGGGAAATTTCGGTTTAAGTCTATTCCGTTTGAATTTTGCCTTTGATTTCTGTTCTTTCCGTCAGGATTCAGGCATGGTATGATTAACAGTTTATTTTTTATTCCGTTTAAATCTGTTTTTAAAAATTCATTTATTAAATATTCCCCTTGCGGTTCTTCTCCGTGAAAAACGCCTATTATTAATATTGTTTTATCAAAATTTTTATTAATTGTTTCATATAAAGTTATGGTATTATTTTCTTTTGTTTGAACTGTTTTAATTGGTTTATACATTATTCCTCCATGACTTTAACTAAAACTATAACTATATAATGAAAGATTATGAGATTTTCATTCCGTTCAATAATAATTATTTTCTATAACTCAGCGCCGAAGCAATTCTAACTCGCTCTATCGAGCTCAAACAGAGAATTGCTGTGTTGTTTGCTTCGTTAAGAAAATTACATTATTATTTCAAGTCATTCAAATCTCAAAATCTTTCATTATTTTTAACTTTTAAACCATATTACATATAATTTAACCGGCAATATGTTTAATTAAGCTCCTTATTCCTATGCCTGTTGCATTCTTTATTCCTTCGGCATTCGCTGTGTCTAAAAATGCCGTACCCGCTATATCAAGATGAATCCAAGGTGTATTTTTAATAAATTTAGAAAGGAATACTCCTGCTGCACTTGCACCTCCCATTCTTCCGCCTGTATTTTTAGTATCAGCTATATCGCTTTTTAAACTGTCGCCGTATTCTTCATACATTGGAAGCTCCCAGAATCTTTCGCCTGCTTCTTCTGCCGTATTAATAAATTCACGAATTTTTGCTTCATCATTCCCCATAATACCTGAAGCAACAGTTCCCAGTGCTACCATACAAGCACCTGTTAGGGTCGCTATATCTATAATTTCATCAACTTTTAATTCTTCTGCGTATGCTAATGCGTCAGCAAGCGTGACTCTGCCTTCTGCGTCTGTATTATCTATCTCTATGCTTCTTCCTGTTTTGGATATTATAACATCACCGGGTTTATATGCACTTCCTGACGGCATATTTTCGCATGCTGCTACCAGTGCATGAACTTCAACCTCCGGTTTTAATTCTGATATTGCTTTCATTGTTGTTATTACCGCAGCTGCACCTGACAT
>CANROV010000068.1 GCA_947632315.1 Candidatus Gastranaerophilales bacterium | reverse complement strand
GGTTCGCCTCCTGGATATGTGGGCTATGATGATGGGGCTACACTGCTTGAAAAAGTACGCAAACAACCCTTTTCTATCATTCTGTTAGATGAAATAGAAAAAGCACATCCAGATGTTTTGAAGTTGTTCTTGCAAATTCTTGATGAGGGTGTGATTAAAGATGCCAAGGGAAGAGAAGTTTATTTTCATCATGTATTTTTGTTTATGACTTCCAATTTAGATAGCAACAAAGGGCAAGTTGGTTTTTTAGAAACAGAAAAAGAAACCTTAAAAGAATTAGAATCTTATGTAGGAGTAGAATTTGTAAACCGAATTGGTCAAATCTATCATTTTAAACCGCTTTCCAAAGAAAACTTATCCACGATTGTTGTGAATAAGTTAAAAAAAGTGCAAAAAAAGTACGAAAAAAAGGGTATGGAGTTTACGTTTTCCCCTCTTCTTGTGGAAAAGATTTTAAAAGAAGCTAACTGTCAAAAGTTTGGGGCTAGAAGAATTGATAAAATTGTGGAAGAAAAGATTGAATCGAATATTGTAGATGCCTACTGTGAAGGAAAAACCTGTATCGAACTTTAAGTCAAAGTAGTCTTTTTCTTTTTTTCTAGAAATTTCGGTTGTGTTTTTTGATGGATACTGGATGTATTATATCTTGAATAAATCTCTTTTACTTGATCTAGTGTAATTCCAGAACAATATCATTCAAAGTATTTTTCATACAAATCGCTTTTTTTGAACAAACGGACTCTGCCATCGACAGCAAATAAATCTAAAATTTTACTTTCATCTTCTTCATCAATTCTCCTGAATCTAAGATTTTCTGCGTTTAAAAGATGGTCAAGCATACGAATAGACTGCAAAGAACAGGGTGCAACATTCTTATTTGCTTCAATGAAATCTGTTAAATAAGATAAGACTTTAAATCCTCCTTCGCGAGCCATTTGTTCTGGAAGTTGGAAAGGCCTGAAGGGCACTTTGATAACCCCAAAATGGCGTCCTTCAAGATAGCCTTCTCCAATCTTATGATAATTGACGTAATATAATCTATAAATTGTTTGATTTCCAATCAGATGGTTCTCTAGAGAAACTTCAAAATCATAAACTTTGGCACGTTGTAAGATAGTTGATTGATAAGTCTTTTTGCGTTCTTCTAATAAGTCTGGTTTTAGCATATCACACCTCTTTTTTATGAATATGTTTAGTATAACACAGAAAAACTTGAATTCAATATGTAATTTGACAGCAATTGTACTTCGTATTATAATATGCGACAAACAAGAGGTGTAGATTATGTTAGAATTACGAAAAATTGATAATCAAGAAAAAAATGAGCAATTATTCTTTTCGTTTGAAAAAAAGATAAATCCAACTTGGAAAACAAGTTATCAGATGAGTTGTTTTCTTTTAGGACTTCCAGTCCCAAAGCAAGGCAGTTTATCCGACTATGATTATTTTAAACGATTGAGAAGATTTCAAAAGCAAGAGGAACAGGCTCCATCCGAAGATTATTTATTACTAGAGAAAAACCATGTAGTTTCAAGTATTCATGTGATTATGAGAAATCAAAACATTGCAGACCTTTCTTTTTTTACAGTTCCAAGTGAAAGAAGGAAAGGATATGCTACCAAGGCGCTTGCTCTTATAGAAAACGAATTGTTTCAAAATCCTTTGCTCTTATTTACAACGATGATTGATATGACACAAACGGGTGCGACTACAAAACTTGCTTTAAAAAGTGGCTATGCCTTTGATGAAGAGGCAAAGCTTTTTGTGAAAGCAAATCCAAATATAGATTTGGAAGAATTAAGTCAGGAGCAAATCAAAACAAAATAAAATTCTATTTATAAAAAAGTTATGCTTGCTTGTCTCAATTTATAGATGGAATCATTAAGAAAGGTTAGATAGATTCACCTTTCTTTTTGGTAGTTTTTTATAAACCTTCATTTATTTACACTGTCTTTGATTCATGCTATAATAAAGGCAATAATTACAAGTTTAGGGTTTTTGCCGTATTTCTCTTTTAATAACTTATAAACTTTTATGGGATTAAACATTAATTTGTAAAAATCTATTATCTTGCCTATATAATCTGTATCTTCGTAGCTTTTTTCTTGTGCATATTGCTCATTTTCGTTTTGGTAGTTTTCATCTTGGTAATTTTCTTCTTGATGGCTTTCTTCTTGGTAATCCTCTTGTGCTGTATAGTCGGTATCATCTGCCGAATAATTGCTATAGCCGGTTGTGCTTTCATCTGCCTTCGAATACTTGCCGTCATGGTGTTCTAAATAGTCTTTTATGTATTCGTTTGCTTCGTTGAGTTTCTTCATCAACGCTTCATAGCCTACTCTTTCGGCTTCGTTTCTTGCTTTATCAGGGTGGTATTGTAATACTTTTTTACGATATGCTTTCTTTAAATCCGCTAAGTCAAATTCATCCGGTAAGTCTAATAACTTTATATATTCTTCCACTACTTTTCTTTCTTTTGTTTATTTTGTTTTTCTATCATTAAATAATTCTCTTGAGGTTTTATAATATTTTTGTTTTGTTTATTTTCTATACTTTTATTGCTTCTGTTATTTTTAATCTGCTTTTGTTCTTTATTTGCAATTTCTTTTGTCTTATTAACTTTTAGACTTTCGGTTTTAGTTCCTTGTATCTGTTCTTGGTATGGATTTTCACGGTATGAATTTTCTTGTATTATAGGCTCTTCTCTTACCGTATATGTTTTAATTTGCCTATAATAAACATTATTTGTTTTTTGTGTAGTGAAAAAGAAATTTTTCAATAAAAATAATGTTACCTTACCCCAGTCAACTTCTTTTATTTTATTTCCGATAATGGTTAATGCCTTATTTGTTATTTTGATAAGCCCTTTCCCCGTTTCTATGCATAGTGCTATTGTGCCGTTGGTAACTTGAACAAGGTAATTCTTTTTGGGTATTATCTTTGTTCCTTTTGATACTTGAACCGGTTTATTGCTTTCATTTACATTAGTCAGTTCATTTTTCTTGCTTTTAGAGAGATTATATTCGTTCATAATTATTCCTTAATACCATTGAGGATAATAGAAATGTTTTGCTTCTTGTATTGTCTTAAAACAAGGTGTTTGGCTTCCTTCACCGCCATCCGGAATTGGCTCATAACCGTATCCGTTTGAACTCCTCTGCATTATTTTTCGATGTCCGACATAAGCGCCAATCGGAGTATAAATAACATATCTGTATCCGTATGCAGGACTGCGTTTATCATAAATTGCTACAATCTTTTCACTTACGTTCTGATTCCTGTCGGTATAACTTTTATAGTTAGGTGTGACCAGAATAGTGTTTCCCTTTGAGTCTTTTGCTTTTTGCTGTTGTTTCCAAAAACTGCGGTCTGTTTCGTTAGATATATTTGTTTCATAAGCATAGACATATCCGTATGAAAACATTATTAAACTTGCAATAATAACTTTTAACATTTATTTGTTACACTCCCTGTAGTTCTTCCTTGCAGTTCTTATGTAAATCGTTATATGCTCTTTGTTTGACCTTTGCTTGACGACATAAAACATCAGATTTCTTTAAATATCCGTTTTCTAACATTCCCATCCCCGCACAGTATGTGCAAAATGCACAGTAATCTTCTTTATAGCATTCTTTAAGGTCTTTAAAAGATACGCTTTGCCATTGATATAATTTGCTGTCAGCGTTTTTATTTATTGCATTTTGCCATATATCTTTCAAACTGACCTTGTTTAGGTTTCCAAGATTTATGGTTAACGATACACAAGGATGAACTTCTAAATTAGGAGTTACACAAAGACTAAAACTACCTCCTGCACACAGACCTTCGTTTTGAATTTCGGTTATATCTCTTTTTACTGCATTTTTAATATTTAATGGAGATTTCGGGTTTGTATAGAGTTCATATAAATCATCTTCCCCTATAATATATTGAAAATTCTTTTTATTGCCTTCTATTGTTGGTGTTAACAAAGTATCACCCGCCGTATTTGCTTGTATATCATCAGCATATTGTTTAACCGTTATACAATCTTTGCAGTTAATATTCAGTAAAAAATTCTTAATTTGAACATTTACATTCTTTCCTCTCAGTTCCTCTATTACTCTTAAAGTCTTATTATGAGAACCTTTAACGGATGTAATTTTTTCGTGTGTATTTTTATTCAAGCTGTACATACTCAAACCAACTCTGTAGGGGTAGAGTTTTATTATTCTTTCAAGTAAATCAGGATTATCATATAATGTTTGTCCGTTTGTAAATATTTCTACTGACATCCTTTTAGTTCTTGCATATTCCGCTATTTCAATAAAGTCTTTATTTAATGTACATTCACCACCTGAAAAAGTAATATGGAATACTCCGAGTTCCCTTGCATCATCAATTATCTGCTTCATTTTGTTTAGGCTTATATTAGTACTGCTTATATTTTTAGGATTATAACAATGCACACATTTTAAATTACAGTTATATGTTAATTCTACAAATAATGAATACAGATAGCCGTTTTTGAAGCACCATTTCATCATATCTTCTTCAAGTTTTAGGGTTTCTTCTTCATTATCACATCCTACGGGCTGAATATCTGATTCTATATCGGTTATAGCCTCTTTGCCGTTTAATATTAAGTCTTGAGCTTTTAGCTCCTCTATAAACCCTTCCAGCTCGCTATCTACTCTTTTGCTTTTTGCCCACTCTTTTACCTCGTTATAATCTTTAGTATCCGATATAACTTTCCATAAATCGGAAGCAAGTCCTTCAAGTAAAACATATTCATGAATTTTTTCGTTAGAAATAAATGTTCTGCTATCTTCCGTTCCATATTTATATGTTTGATATGCAAGCCATTTGGGAAGTGCTAATTGCGTCATTGTTAATTCCTTGTACTATCCTTAGTTATTTTTCTTCTATTACTTAAAAGCCCCTTATTAAAGGGGCTTTTGATTAAATCCTCTAGCTTCTGTACATAATTCCGCAGTTAGATTCAAAATGACTTGGACAACCGCAAACGATTTTTGTTGTGTGTCTTGCAATTCTGGAAATTCTTAGCATTTTTTTCTCCTTTTTTCTTTTACACTATTTTTTTATAAAAAGTGCAAATAAATATACACAACTATTTTAGATGATATTATCGACCCTTGTCAATTGAATCTATAGTTCAGAATAATCAATAATACAACATACACTTTTTGATAATTTCTAAAAAGCCGATAGTTTGATTACTATCGGCTTTTTTTTGTATCTATAAACTTTTTCCCAGTTCGTAAGCTTGTTTCGGATAATCCGTATTATTTACAGCCCCTTCTGTCCATACACCTGAAGCAATTATTTGACCCATATCCTGCCATCCTAAATAATCTAAAAATATCTCGTATTGGTTTTTTATTGGTTCAGCTTCCCTCGCTGATGTATCTGCGTATGTTAATATAAGGGCTGACTTCTTTGGGGTACTGAGTTCTACATTAATTGAATAAAATCTGTCAATTACTGTTTTTAGTTGAGCGCTTACTCCAAAGTAATACATTGGCGTTACAAAAACTATCATATCTGCTTTGATTAAATTGTCTTTTATGGAATTAAAATCATCATTTAAAATACAGCTGTTCCCTGTTCTGCATTGATTGCAATCAATGCAGGCCTGTACTTTTTTAAATGCCGCATCAAATCGAATGACATTATGTCCCTTTTTTGTTGCACCTTTTATGAAATTATCTGCTAATATGCTTGAATTTCCGTTTTTTCTTGGACTGCCCGTTAGTACTACTATCTCCATTTCTTATTCTCCATATTTTCTTATTTGTGAAGTATTTCCCTTTCTGATTAAATTTTATATCTGTTGCGGTATTATTTATAATACCTCTTCTGCCCATTTCTTTAGTTCTTCTTTGCTTGGATTATTATTCATTAACTTACCTTCTTTTATTTGTGTAGAACCGGAAACGCTCTTTTTTAAGTTGTCAACTGTTTTCCCGAAACCGCTTCCGCCTGAAGTTGCAAAAAGTATTATTTTTTTATTAGTGAAATCGTGAGCTTCTAAAAACGTATTCACAACGGTTGGAGCTATATACCACCATATAGGAAAACCTAAAAATATTGTGTCATAACTGTCTGTTGAAAAATTATCGTCAACTATTTCCGGCCGAGAGTTATGATCGTTCATTTCAATCGTACTTCTTGAATTTTTATCCATCCAGTTTAAATCTGACTTTGTATATGGAACTTTTGGTTTTATTTCATATATATCTGCGTTTATCGATTCCGCTAAATTTTGTGCAACTTGTTTTGTTGTCCCTGTTGCACTAAAATAAGCTACTAATACTTTGTTAGCCATATTTGTCTCCTTTATCTGCAGTTTATCATTTTTATTATTTAGAGCAAAAACAACTCCTGAACCTATAATAATTAATACTAAAATTATAATCAATATATTTTTCATTTATTTTCCCTCCTTTTATAAATAATTTTAATTAATTGTGAATCTGCCGTCAACAGGTATTCTGTCTGCATATTCAATTCACTCACAGACCCGTTGATTGCTCTTTTTGAATATCTCTAATAAAGTTTGTGACTTCATTCTTGTTTAAAAAATCAGCAAAGATAAATTTTCCCCTAAAACTCCGTTAAAAGCCTGTTTATATTATATTTGAGTTTTAATATAAGCATGTTATAATGATGATATGAATATAAAGTTTTTGGGTATAAAATTTAAATTTACAAAACAATCATATAAAAAACCTTATAAAATGGTCAGATATTTATTAAAAAACCTTACAAACAGGTTCATTTATGATTGCGTAAACATTTTAAGACAAAAACAACTGATTCCCCCCCCCCAGTTTAAATTAGCGATTAACGTAATTGCAAAAAATGAAGCACCCTATATTATTGAATGGATTGAATTTCACAGACTTGTTGGGGTCGAAAAATTTTATCTGTATGATAACAACAGTAATGATAATTTAAAAGAGCTTTTAAAACCTTATATTGAATCGAGATTGGTGGAATATACCTTTTTCCCCGGAGAAAAAATACAGCTCCCTGCTTATAATGATTGCATTAAAAAACATAAGTTTGATTGCGAATATATAGCGTTTGTTGATTGCGATGAATTTATAGTACCGGTTAAATATAATACTATAACAGAATTTTTAGATAGTCTTGAAAAAAAATTAAACAAAAAACCCGATGCAGTTGGAATTAATTGGCTATTACACGGTTATAACGGTCATTACAACAAACAAAACGGTTTAATAACAGAAATATATAAAAAATGTGATTATAATGCAGGTGAAAATCAAAATATTAAGTCAATCTATAATCCTTTAAGTATAGTAGATGTTATCTGCGCTCATTATGCTTCTTTGATATTCGGAACAACAGCCGTAAATTCAAACGGGGAAAATATAAAATATCATTTTAATAAGCCTTTTTGTTTTGATGAAATAAGAATAAATCATTATTATACAAAATCTTATGAAGAATTTATGGAAAGAATAAAAAAAGGAAAGCCTAACGGTGATGAATTTATTTTTAATGAACCGTTTAATCCGAATTATCTTTCCGTTGATAATGATTGCTTGATGGAAAAATATTTACCGCTTTTAAAACAGCGAATAGAAAAATTTAACTGTAATTCAGATATATAACTCTCTATCTAAAACTAATTAATTTTGCTGAATTGTCATTTCCCCTCTTATTTTAAAAGCAGTTTCACGCAATTATATGTTATTTCATATATACTGTGATGAATAAAACCTACATCTGCCCTTTCCATTGCGTCTTTTTGTTTTTCGTTTACGGCTGTATATGGGTAAATACCGTATATGAAAGGAAATAAAGCATAGATAAATTTTGTTCTGCCACACTCTTTCATATCAGGGCAGAATTTCTCTAACAGTTTATTTAAAGTTTTCATTGAATTCCCAAATGCTGTTTTAAATTCAGTAAGCACCTCAAGACGGCTGTTTGACTCCATATCAAAATGGTTCATCATAAGCCTTAACATATCTTCTCTTTTTTCTAAACTGTCAGCAATATTCTTGGCAATATCATCTTTTGATAATGTCTTATTGGTTTTTATAATATTTTCTAAATCGCTTACCCAAGCCTCATATTGCCTTTTATTGAGCATAAGAAAAATTTCTTCTTTTGTTTCAAAATAATTATATATTGAGGTTCTTTTAAACGTTGTAAGTTCTGCTATGTCGTTTAATGTAATATCCTTAAAATTTTTTGTTTGATACAGCTTTTCTGCTGCGTTTAATATTTCTTCTTTCCTTGAATTAACAAGTTCAATTGAGCCTTTTGGCATAATTCCCCTTTTCCTATTGACATAACGTCAAAATAAATATACTATTATTATGACGTTGTGTCAACAAAAAAAGGAATATATTATGAAAAAAATATTGATAATTACATTATTAATTGTGCTTTCGATAAGCTCAACGGTTTTTGCTAAGGAGGAAAAAATGACAAGAAGCGACATCGCAAATAAAAACTTAGAAACGCTTTTCAATATCAGTCTTGAAAATAACAAAGGTGCAGATAAAGATTTTATGGACATTTTGCAAAAATATATTTTCGGCGAAGTATTTGAGGTCGGCGAACTTGATATTAAAACAAGAGAACTTTTAACGGTTACAACTCTTACAGCTTTACAAACACTTCCGCAGTTAAAAGCCCATATTAATGGTGCATTAAATGCAGGTAACAGCCCAATTGAAATTCGTGAAGCTATTTATCAATGTGCGCCTTTCATCGGTTTCCCTAAAACTCTTAACGCAATTGCCGTTTTTAATGAAGTTATAAAAGAAAAAGGACTTGAAAATGAATTAAAATCAACAGCAACAACAGCTGAAGCTGACAGATTTAAAAAAGGACAGAAAATCCAAAACCCTCTTTACGGCGACGAGATAAAAGAAAACTTTAAAAATCTGCCCGATAATATTGGCGCTGACGTTGCAAGATTTCTAACGGAAGTCTGCTTCGGCGATTTTTACACAAGAGAAGGACTTGACCTTAAAACAAGAGAACTTTTAACAATCGCAATTTTAACAACAACAAAAAACGTTGATACCCTGAAAAGCCACATAAAAGGCAATTTAAAAGCAGGCAACTCAATTGAAACAGTAACTGCTTCAATTATTCAAATTATGCCTTATATCGGTTTTCCCGATAGCTTTCAAGCATTAAAAGCTGTTCAGGAGATTATGAAAGAAGAAAAAGCAGGGAAATAATATGAAAAAAATAGCACTAATTATAATTACAATTTTATTTATATCAACAAATTTAGCATTCGCACTAATTTCAAAAAAGGAGAAACCAACAGTGTTAACTAAAGAAGAATATCAAAAAACCGTAATGTTTCCGATTGGAAGCCCTAATGAC
>CANROV010000067.1 GCA_947632315.1 Candidatus Gastranaerophilales bacterium | reverse complement strand
ATTATTTTTCCCTTCTAATTTTGCAAGCATTGTTGTATTTGTTGTATCACCTGCAATAAGAAATTCTTCATCTCCTGCTTTTATTACATAGATTGTTTTTGTAGCGGATAATTTAAGTGAATTTTCTATTTTCAGAAAATCTTTTCTCCCTTCAGATGTTGTTATTGCCGTTGATTTCTTATATATAAATAGAGCAAGAGCTATAAAACCTACCATAGCAAATGTGTATGTAGCAAAATTTATAATAAAACCGTTCATTGATACCTCTTAAATACTTTCATCTTCTATCTCAAAGTCACTGTAATCAAAGTTTTTATCTTCTTTGTCCTGCGGAGTTGCTGTTTTTGGAACCGGAGAATTTTGCGGTTTATTCTGCGGGGCATTTGCCTGCTTGGGCGCTGCGGTATTACTTTTTACATTATTTTCCGCTTCCTTTTTGATTTGTCCTGATGCGGGGGATTGTGCTGTAGTATTTTGTGTAGTACTTTCTTTACTCTTTTTTATTTCTTCAATTCTTACTCCGTATCTGTCATTTAAAATAACAAGTTCGCCGGTTGCTACTACTTGATTTTCTACTCTTAATTTTATTTTGTTGTCATATACGGAACCTACATCAATAACAAGCCCTTCAGATATCTGTTTAAGCTCGCCTAATGTTAACTTTACATTATCAAATTCCGCAACGACATCAACAAGAATAGAATCCCACATATTTTGAGGTTTAACGCTTGTTTCTTCTTCCATTTCATTGTCTCCATTGTTTTCGATACTTATTATTAAAGAAGGATTAGGCGTGATTTTAAAATTAATTTCTTTATCACCTAATATAATATACATTTTATTTATATCGCTATTTTCAAGAACAATAATATCTCCTTCTTCCATAGCTTTGACATCGGTTAAAGTAAGTTTTGTTTTGCCTATTCCGATACGAACATCCGCATAAGCTGTTTTAAAACTGCTTATAGAAAAATTTTCTTTTATGTTTTCTTCTTTCTTTTCAGGCAGTATATATTCGGGTAATGATATAATTATCTTTCCGAAATGCTGAGTCCCCGTTTTTACATAAAAAGTAACATTAATATTTTTTATCTCACCCAGTATTTTTTTTGGCGGTTCTGTTTTAATTATTTGATTTTCAAAAGTTTTATAAATATTTAATGTAAATGCTTTTATCAGCATCGCTTCAATATCTGTAAGATTTTGAAGCTTAAAAACTTCTTCTTTTTCTCCTAATGCATTATCCAAAAATGATGAGATTAATTTTGATGAAATTTTTATTTTTATATCTAAATTATTATTTACGGGTATTTTATTTACAAAGTATTCATCGCCGTAAAACAATATATTTTCATCATATGTTATACTTATAAGTCTTAATTGATATTCTTTTTCATAAAAATCAACAAGTAATTTTTTTAATGTCAAATACAGATTAGTATAAAACCAGCTATACTCTTTAAAAATATTATGCTTAATTATATTTTGATGTTTTTCTGTTTTTAAAGCAGTCATTATTTTCCCTAATCTTATTCTTTACAACTACAATATATTTTTTTATAGTTTGCGACATCATATATATGTTGTATTTTTATTTGGGATAAAATCTTTTATTTATTTAATTTTTAAGGTAGTTTTTTTATTTTTCAACTTGTTTTTTTAAATCATTAATTTGAATGATAACAAAGTATTCATATTTCCCTATACTAAACAAATAAATTGTCCGAGAAAATTTCGCTTACATTTCTTATTGCGAAATTTTGGAGCGGCAAAGTGCGGCACTAGATTAGATTTAGTATTGATTGGGTGAAATATGGTAAGTAAAGAGAATACAAAAAGAGTTAAAATTCAGGAACAAAAACCTGAACTGCAAGTTGTTAAAAAGGTAAAAACAAAACCATACAACAATATAGACTTAAATAATTGGAAAGAATACAGCCATATAAAAACTGATACCTGGTGGGAATTTGCTTCAAGAGATAATACAAAAGGACATTCAAATGAGTATCACGGTAATTATATTCCGCAAATAGCACAACAGTTATATGAAAGATATACAAAAAAAGGCGATATAGTTTTGGATATGTTTTTAGGTTCAGGAACAAGTGCTATTGAAGCCGTTAATATGAACAGAAGATGTATTGGGGTTGAATTAAAACCGGAACAAACAGAAATTGTTTCAAATAAATTTAATTCAAAACAGCTTGTTACCGATGTAAGAATTATATGTGAAGATAGTGCGTCAGATAAAGTAAAAGATAAAATACAAACTGCGCTTGATATTATGATGGAGAAACAGGCTCAATTCTTAGTTTTACATCCGCCTTATGATAATATTATTAAATTTTCCGATAAGAAGGAGGATTTATCAAATTGTTCATCTACCGAAAAATTTTATGATTTATTTCAAAAAGTAGCAAAAAATGGTTATGATATGCTGGAAAACGGCAGATATGCAGCATTAATTATCGGGGATAAATATGCAAAAGGAGAGGTAGTTCCTTTATCTTTTGAATGTGCGGAAAGAATGCGTGATATTGGCTTTAAAATGAAAGCTGTAATTGTTAAAAATATTGAAGGTAATGAGCGTGCAAAAGGAAAAAATGCCAATTTATGGCGTTATAGAGCGTTAAACGGCGGGTTCTATATTTTTAAACACGAATATATATACATTTTTCAAAAAACAAATAAAAAATAAACAATCGTAAAATGGTTATTGATTAAAAAAGTATTTTTTAGGTAAAATTAGCCTAAAGATACTTTTTTTTATGGAGGTTAATTATATGAAAATATATGAAACAATTACTGATTTAATAGGAAATACTCCTTTAATGGAATTAAAGAATTTTGAAAAGCAAAATGCATTAGAATCCAAAATTATAGCTAAACTTGAATATTTTAATCCTGCAGGAAGTGTTAAAGACAGGATAGCAAAATCAATGATAGAAAATGCGGAAGCAAAAGGATTATTAAATAAAAATTCCGTTATAATTGAACCTACAAGCGGAAATACCGGAATAGGTCTGGCTGCTGTTTCTGCTTCAAGAGGATATAGAATTATTTTGACTATGCCTGAAACAATGAGTATTGAAAGACGTAATCTTTTAAAGGCTTATGGTGCTGAAATTGTACTAACGGAAGGTTCAAAAGGCATGAAAGGTGCTATTGAAAAAGCTAATGAGCTTGCAAAAGAAATTCCTGACAGTTTTATTCCCGGTCAATTTGTAAATATGGCAAATCCTGAAATGCATAAAAAAACTACAGGCCCTGAGATATGGAATGATACGGAGGGAAGGGTCGATATATTTATTGCGGGTGTCGGAACGGGTGGTACTATATCGGGAACGGGCGAATATTTAAAATCAAAAAATCCTGATATAAAAGTTATTGCCGTTGAACCTGAAACATCTCCCGTATTATCTAAAGGGGTATCAGGGGCGCATAAAATTCAAGGGATAGGAGCAGGATTTGTTCCCGAAACATTAAATACTAAAATTTATGATGAAGTTATTACTGTTTCAGATAAAAATGCATTTGAAACAGGCAGATTTTTAGCTCAAAAAGAAGGACTTTTAGTCGGTATATCTTCGGGTGCTGCCGTGTATGCGGCTTTAGTTGCTGCTAAACGTCCTGAAAATAAAGGAAAAAATATAGTTGTTCTTCTGCCCGATACGGGAGAACGATATTTATCAACACAAATGTTTACGAAAGAATAATAAGGTGGAGAAAATGAAAAAAATAGCAAGTTTTACCGTAAATCATGATAAGCTTCAAAAAGGTATGTATGTTTCAAGAATTGATGGTGATGTCATTACTTATGATGTAAGAATGAAAAAACCAAACGGAGGCGATTATCTTGAAAATGCTTCAATGCATACATTTGAGCATTTGTTTGCAACTTATGCAAGAAACTCAAAACATGCGGATGAAATAATATATGTAGGGCCTATGGGGTGCAGAACAGGATTTTATCTTTTGCTCCGTGATACCGTTTCAAAAAATGATGCATTGAATCTGGTAAAAGAATCTTTTAATTTTATAAAAAATTTTACGGGAGATATACCTGGGGTCAGCAGGATTGAATGCGGAAATTATTTGGAGCATAATCTTCAAGGTGCGAAAGATATTGCAAAAGATATGATAATAGTGTTAGAAAATTGGAATGAAGAGAAAATGAATTATGAAAAATAACAGAACTATAGCTATAATTGGGGCGATGGATTGTGAAGTTAATAAATTAAAAGAATTACTTGAGAGTCCTGAAGCTCTTAAGTACGGTAATTTGAATATTTCAACGGGTGTAATAAATTCTCACAGAGTAATTATTGCAAAAAGCGGGGTTGGTAAAGTTAATGCCGCTTTAAACACTCAATATATAATCGATAAATTTAATCCGGAAATGGTTATTAATACGGGTATAGCAGGGGGTATCGCTACAGGATTGCAAGTCGGTGATATTGTTATAGGAAAAGAACTTGTTCAATATGATTTTGATACATCGGCTTTAGGATATGCTAAAGGCTATATGTGTACAGGTGTAAATCCTGATAAACCTACAAAATTTTATTCTGATGAAAAACTTATTAATGAATTTGAAAATACTGCTTCAAAAATTCACCCTGAAATAAAAGTTCATAAAGGAATAATTGCTACGGGTGATACTTTTGTTTCAAGCAGTGAAAAGAAGAGAGAAATAAAAGAAATATTTAATGCGTCTGCTGTTGAAATGGAAGGCTGTGCAATTGCTCAAACTTGTTATGCAAATTCTATACCGGTACTTATAATCAGAGCAATATCCGATTTGGCTGACGGAAGTGCTGCAGAATCTTTAGACGTTTTTGAGCAAAAAATGGCGGAGGTCTCTTCTTCTACTATTGTTTCATTATTAAGAACTTTTTCATAATTTCCATAAATTAAGGAATTCTGGTAAAATATTGTATATGTCCGAGAAAATTTTGCGATAAGGAACGTTACGAAGTGAAACACCGCAACGGAGTGAGTATGATTGAGCTTGCTTGCAGTGAAACTGAGCGAAATTTTGGAACAGCAACTTTAAAAGGTGCGTCACTAAATTAGATATAGTAAATAGTTAGAGGTGGATTTTGCAAATTTCTTTTATACATGTTTCTGATATTCATTTAGGAAGACCATTTTCCGATTTGTCAAAATATTCTTATAATGAAAAAATTAAAAATTTATATAATATTGCTGTTGAAAAGGCTTTTAACAATTTTATTGATTATGCATTATTAAAAAATGTTGATTTCGTTTTGATTGCAGGTGATACGTTTGATTCTTCGGAACAAGATTTTAGGTCTAAACTGTTATTGAAGGAAGGACTTCAAAAACTTAATAATGCTGATATAAAAGTTTTTTTAATTTGCGGAAATCATGATCCTTTATCCGGTTATAATAAAAATACATTTAATTTTGATGAAAACTCTAATATAAAAATAATAGGATTAAATACGGAATATTTCGGAAAATTCCCTGTTGTAAATCGAAACGGAGAACAAATAGCCTTAATTCATGCTTTAAGTTATCAGGAAAACAGTTTTAAAGAAAATCCGGTTAAATATTTCGAGTCGCCGACAAGTGAAGAAAAAAAGTTATTTAATATAGGTTTAATGCATATTGACAGGGATTCCGATAAATCAAGCGATTATGCTCCTTGTAATACGGGAGAACTTCAAGCTCTTGAATATGATTATTATGCTTTGGGGCATATACATATTCCAGATTCAGATGAAGGTAAAATTCAGTATTCAGGCACAATACAGGGCAGAAATACCAAAGAAACCGGGGCGCACGGTATTAAATATATAAAAGTTGAAAATAATTTAATAACTAAAAATACTTTTGTTCCGACTGATGTTATCAGATTTGAAAATCTGGAAATAGATTTGTCATCTTTAAAAGATGAAACTTCCGCATTTTCATTTATTTGTGAAAAAATATCGGAGTTTATAAATAAAAACAGAGATAACTGCGAACTCTTCCTTTTAAAACTTTATTTAAACGGTTCTGTTTCTTTCTATTCTGATATTGATGATAATTTTTGTAATTTACTGTCTGAAAAAATATCTGATGAATTTAATAACAAAGTATGTATTTCACGTATTGAAAATAATACTATACCTGACATAAACGAAGAATTAATAAAATCAGATGAAGGTATTTCGGGTGAAATATATAATACAATTAATTCGGATGATAACAGGCAGGAAGATGTTTGGTCGGGAATTGAAAACACAATGAAAAACTTTATTAATCAATGCGATTTTACGGAAGATGAATATAAAGAATTTAAAAAATCTGTTATTAATTCAGCAAAAGAAGAATGTTTGAATTTATGCGGAAAAATCTATTATAACGAGAATAAAGAGGTGTAATTATGAAAAAATTTATTATAGACAATGTTATAATAGACAAAAGTGAAAAAGATATTCAAACAGGAGTTAATTACCAATTTGACAGCGGTTTTAATTTAATCTGCGGTGATAATGAGGCAGGAAAAAGCTCTTTAATGTATTTTATGAAAGAAGGATTTTTCCTCACAAAAGGTATTGATACAGGGAAAATATTCTTCTCACTTACCGATGATAATGAAAAAAATGAGTATAGAGCTGATATTAAAAATTCTGCTAAAAAAAATGACCGTTGCAAAATATATGAAAGTGCTTCTAATTCTCCTATCGATTATAGTTTGATTGAAGCAAATATAAATGAAAAATATTTTAAACAAGGGTTTACAATAAATCTTGATGATTTAATGAGCTTGCAGACAGATAATAATATATCTCTTGTAAATGTGATTAAAGATCCGTCAGGTGATAAGCTTAATATGTATTTAAGCGGAATTAATTCTAAAATTACCGAACTGGTTACAAGTGAAAATAAGCCTAAAAAACCTTTAAATGAGATAAAAGAAAAAATTAATTCCATTACTTCGGAAATAAATGCGTTATCACAAATGGAAGCAGAATATAACGATGCGGTTAATTCCATAAAACAATACGAAGAAAAAATTAATCTGCTGACAAAACAAGAAGAATATCTTAATTATTTAATTTTATTGCGTAATACTCAAAAAGAGCTTAATGAATTTAATAAGTTGAAACAAGATTTAGAAGTTACTTTTAATTCAAAATTATTTTCGGCAAATGAAAAATACGTAGAAATACTTCATAAATCAGGAAAATATGAATCTAATACAGAAACTATAAAAAAATTAAAGCCTCAACTTGAAGAAATTGAAATTAAACTCAAGTCGGACTTAATAGGCATTAATAAATTAATAACTGACGAAGTTAAAGAAGAAGATTTGATTAATTATAATTTTGATGGCGACAAGATAGCCAAAATAAAAGAAATAACAGAAGAAATAAGCAATCTTGAAGCAGAAAAAAAGAATTATAAAACAATTCTTGAAGATACCGAATTTAGTATTTTGAAATATAAAAATAATCTTGAAACCTTAACTGAAGAGAGTAAAGATTATGAAATCATTGAAGAGCTGAAAGAAATCAATAAATTTACCGATGATGCTTTAAGCAAGGTATATTCAATAGGCGATGAAATAAGCGAAATAGATAAAAAATTAACAATAAATGCGAAAGGTATAAATTCTAATAAAATCGGAAAAATGGTTTTCGGAAGTATTTTTTTGCTCTCTTTATTAGGGGCGGGATTCAGTTTTTATTTTCATTTTAAGATTGGTGTAATATTTGCGGTGTTTTTTGCGATTTTATGTGCTGTCGGTTATTTTGTACTTAAAGTAAGCGGATTTGAAGAGTCTCTTCAAAATGAACGTGAAAAGAAAGAAGACGAAAAAGCCGTATTATTAAATGAAATATCTCAAAAACTTAAGATTTATTTCCCCGAAATAGTTAATGTTCAAAGTTCATATTTAATGCGTAAAATAGAAAGTTTAAAACAGGAAATATTTGTCAAACTTCAAAATTATAAGGTGTATCACGATAAATTGGCTGAAAATATCGGAGAAATAACTTTTTTTGAAAAGAAATTTTCAAATCTCGAAGATAAAATAAAATCAGCTGATGATAAGATTAGTCAATTGAATAATGAATTTAACGAACTTGTTAACAGTGATAATTTGAATTTTAAAATTCCGAGAAATCTGTATTTGGATGTTATGGAATATATTAAATCCATTAAAAATGCCATTAATGAAAAACAGAAAATAATTGATGAACTAAAACGAATGGAAGATATAAATAATAGTGTTTTATCCGATTTTAAAAATTTTATAACGGAAAATGATGTAAATATTCCTTTAACGGCTAACTTAAATGACAATGTTATAAAGTTACATGAATTAACTGAAAATAATAATAAAATAAAAAAAGAAATAGATTTATTAAATGTATCAATAAATAATTTAAATGAAAAATATAAAAAGACGGAAGAATTAAAAAATAGTCTTGAACATTGTATTGAGGGAATAATTTTAAGAGATGACAAAGAATTGCAGCTTGAAGAAGTAAAATCGGAGAAAAAGAATAATCTTGAACTTAGGAAAGATTCAGAGTTCAAAAAACGCAGACTTGAAGCTTTTGAAGGTATTACCAATTTAAAAAATGAAAAAAATATATTATTGCAGGAATATAGAAACAAAATTCAAAGTTTATTTATAAATAAAATGGTAACGGAGTACACTTTAATTGCTAAAAATAGCTTTGATAAAAACCAGCCTGATTTACTAAATGCTCAAAAGTATTTGAGCTTGTTAACAGACGGAAAGTATAGCAAAATAGATTTAGTTAATGAGCAGATTTTAAATGAAGATAATACCGTTATAAAAAATTGGAATGAGCTTTCAAGAGGGACGAAAGAGCAGGTATATTTGGCATTAAGATTAGGCTATGCTTCAAATTATACAAAAGATAAAACAACAATGCTTGATAACGGCAGAGCAGGTTTGCCTGTTATTGTCGATGACGCTTTTGTTAATTTTGATTTCGGAAGAACTAAGAATGCATTAAAATGTTTAATGGAATTTTCAAAAACAAATCAAATAATGTTTTTTACCTGTCATACAGACCTTATAAAAAATTATTTAAAAGAAATCGGATTCAACGAAAAAGAAAATTATAAGATATTGTATATAAAATAAGTTAAGTTTGAATTATACTTAATTTATGAGATATTACGAAGAAGAAATAAACAAACTTGCCGAAGAGGGCAATTTAAGGCAGATTCACCCAATAGATGAAAAACATGGAAAATATATTATTTCAGGCAATAAAAGTCTGTTAAATTTTTCATCTAATGACTATTTGAATTTAAGTACGAATAGAGAATTAATTGCGGAGTTTCTGGAACAATATAAAAATGAAGAAGAATTTATATTTTCCTCAACGTCATCAAGATTATTAACGGGAACATCAAAAACATATAACCGGCTTGAAGAAAATTTGGCAAAGAAGTTCAAAAAAGAAGGATGTTTATTATTTAATACGGGTTATCAATGTAATTTAGGCGTTGTATCATCGCTTGTAAACAGAGATGATGTTATATTTTCCGATAAATTAAATCACGCAAGTATTATAGACGGAATGAGGCTTTCA
>CANROV010000066.1 GCA_947632315.1 Candidatus Gastranaerophilales bacterium | reverse complement strand
CCTAATAATATATCGGTTCCTCTTCCAGCCATGTTTGTAGCAATTGTAACAGCTCCGAATCTTCCCGCCTGCGCAATTATATATGCTTCTTTTTCATGGTGTTTTGCATTTAATATATTATGTTTTATACCTCTTTGACTTAATAACCCCGATACTAATTCCGATTTCTCAATGCTGATAGTACCGACAAGAACAGGTCTGCCTTCTTTATGCATTCTTATTATTTCATCAACTACGGATGAATATTTCATTTTTTCCGTCTTGTATATTACATCAGGTAAATCAATTCTGATATCTTTTTTATTTGTAGGAATTCTTGTTACTTCAAGATTATATATTTTTCCAAACTCAGCTTCTTCAGTCATAGCAGTACCTGTCATACCTGCCAGTTTAGGGTATAATCTGAACAGGTTCTGGAATGTAATACTTGCTAAAGTTTGTGTTTCATCTTGAATTTGAACGGCTTCTTTTGCTTCTACCGCTTGATGGAGTCCGTCTGACCAGCGTCTTCCTTCCATTAATCGTCCCGTAAATTCATCAACAATAATTACTTCACCGTTTTTAATTACATAATCCGTATTTAAATGGAAAAGTTCTTTCGCTTTTAGTGCTTGCAGAAGATGATGTGCATATTGATTATTAATATCAAACAAGTCTTTAATCTCAAGGATTTCTTGAGCTTTATCTATACCTTCTTCGGTTAATATAACATTTTTGTTCTTTTCATCAACTTCATAATGCTTGTTTTTTACGAGTTGAGGAGCAACAGCAGCCATTGTTCTGTATAATTCCGCTGATTTTTCAAGACGACCGCTTATAATTAACGGAGTTCTTGCTTCATCTATTAAGATACTGTCAACTTCATCTATAATCGCATAATTATAAGGTCTTTGGACTCTTTGTTCAATATCTGTCGCCATATTATCTCTAAGATAATCAAAGCCGAATTCATTATTAGTACCGTATGTTATGTCGCATTGATATGCGGCTTTCTTACGCTGAAAGTCATCATAGTCATTCATGCCTGAAAGGATAACACCGACGGACAGACCTAAAAATTTGAATATTTTCCCCATCCATTCGCTGTCTCTTTGGGCAAGGTAATCATTAACCGTAACTATATGAACACCTTTGCCCGTCAAAGCATTTAAATATGCGGGCAAAGTAGCAACGAGTGTTTTTCCTTCACCTGTTCTCATTTCGGCAATTTGACCTTCATGCAGGAAAATACCTCCTAATAGTTGAACATCAAAATGACGCATATTTAAAACTCTTTTGCCTGCTTCTCTGACTGTTGCAAAAGCTTCCGGTAATATTGAATCCAGTGCTTGTTTCTCAAGTTCTCTGTCTTTTTTTATGTCGTTTGATGTTTGTCTTGTTGACAGTATTTCTTTAAATTCTTTTGTTTTATTTTTTAATTCTTCATCTGTCAATTCAGCAAATTGAGGCTCTATTGCATTAATGTGTTCAACAATCGGCATCATCTTTTTTATCTTATTATTGTTCGGATCACCAAGCAATTTTATTAAAAAATCAATCATTTACCCTAATCTCCAATATCTATATAAAAATTTTAACATATAAATATTTTTTTATTATATTTGCTTAATATTATTTTAATTATTTCAATGTAAATTTTTCTTAATATTTTACTTCATATAAGCAATAATTTTTATTTTTATATTTAATTGTAGTAGAATAGAAGTAAAGGAAGGTAATAAGCATGAGTATTTCTGCAGTAAATTGTTCACCCATTAAACCGCAAGTTTCTTTTGGTGATACAGAATATGAAAGTAAAGAGTCAAAAAAGGTAGCAGGTCTTTCAGATGTTGATCGTTTATATAATGAAGCAAGAAAATATGACGAATTTTCTAAATCAAATGATGGTTCACCTAAAAGTAAATCATTTCTACAAACTTTCTTCTCTGTTGCCGCAGCATTTGTTGTAACTTACGGTTGTGGTAAATTGTTAGCCTCACAAGCTTTAAATTTATTTCCAAAAGCAAGCGGAAAAATTTTAAATGGATTAAAAGTTGTAGGCAACGGTTTACTAAACAAAACAGAAAAACTTGCAAATAATGAAGGTCATAAAAATATTTCTAAAGTTGCAAAAAAAGCAAACGATGTATTAGCACAACTTAAAGCAAAAGCTGTAGATTCAATAAAAAATGAAGGCATTGATAATTTTATTAAAAATATAGCAGGAGTTGCTTCTGTATTAGGTTTTGTTCCTAAAATAACTACTGTAGACGGAAATAATGACGGTATTGCTGATATTACACAAGAAGGTGTTAATGCATACAAAAACGCTATAAATGAAGTTAACATTATTTCTGATATTCTTAAAGCTGCAGCATAATAATTCTTATGAATAACAAAAAACGAACCGCTTTTAAATTCGGTTCGTTTTTTTTATAATTATTTTATGAATGATATTGTAATAAAATATTCCGATGAAAATATTATAAATGAACTTAATTTGGTAGGTTTTGATAAATCTTATATTCAAACTGCAGAAAAAAAATACAAAGGCTTTTCATACAAAATATTTAATTTAAAGCCATATGAGGCAAATATTTTAAAACAATTATGCCTGTCATTAGGCTTTGATTGCGCCGTAAACCGTGAAACAATTATGTGTAAGTGCGACTATACAAATGCAATATTATATGCAAGTGATTATCAAATATTAAAACTTATCGATAAACTTAAAAATCAGCCGTTTAAGTTAAAAGAACTTGCTTTAAAATTTGAAAGTATTATTAATAACAAAAAACAAGAGCTGAAAATCCGCAATTGTTTGTTTGATTGGTCAAAGCCATATATTATGGGGATTTTGAATGTTACTCCCGATTCTTTTAGTGACGGAGGGAAATATTTAAATATGGATAATGCGGTCAATCATGCTGTTAAAATGATAGATGATGGTGCTGATATTATTGATATCGGCGGAGAATCCACTCGCCCTGAGGCTCTACAGGTTAACATTAATCAAGAAATGGACAGAATTATCCCTGTTATTCAAAAAATTAGAGATTTAAATATAAATATCCCTATAAGTGTTGATACCAGAAATTATGAGACGGCAAAGGCTGCAATACACTCTGGCGCTGATATAATTAATGACGTTTCAGGCTTTGATTATGATAAAAATTTATTTGATTATGTTACTAAAAATAATATTCCGTCTATAGTAATGCATTCAAATAATGTTCCTGCTTTGAATAAAGATTTTTCATCCGGCTGTATTATAGATGAAATATACGTGTCTTTATATAATAAAATAAACGGCATGATTAATGCAGGAATAAGTAAACATAATATAATTGCGGATACAGGTATAGGATTTGGAAAGTCTATGGATACTTGTTTTGAAATATTAAAGCGCCATAATGAATTTTCTTCTTTAGGTGTACCTTTACTTCTCGGAATATCAAGAAAATCATTTTTAAGAAATAAGTTAAATTTATCAATTTCAGATTCTGATACTGCTTCTGTTTTATATTCCCTTTTAACAAAAGGAGTGAATATACATAGAGTACATAATGTAAAACTGTTTAAATCGTATATTGATATGCTTTTACCATTATTTAAACATTAAAAATATTAAATTTGTTATAAAAAACCCCCCCCCCCCGTGAAAAATGCCGTTAATATTGCAAATTAGGTGTGACGGTAATATTATATAAATAAGTGAGTAAGGAATAAAAGTTATGAAAAATAAGCTGTTTTCTGCAATTATTTTGAGTACGCTATTTTTAGTTTCTAATCAAGCTATTAATGCTGAAGATACGTGGCCCAGTGAGGGTGCATTAAATCTTAATTCTGATTATAATGTTACAAGTGATGAACAATTTCCCAATCAAAAAGGTGATATTACAATAAACGCAAACGGAAATAACATAAACGGTAATAGTCATAGAGGCTATGGCGCTTCAGAACATGAGCTTGATTATGAACATAATTTAACCGTAGAAAATGCAGGTAAGTTCACCACCGATGGTTCAGAAAACGGTGAAAGCATTATTATTCTTGATGATCAAGGCAACAGAACAAATAAATATTTAAACGTTGCAAAAGAAGGGTTTAATAAATTTAAATATGACGGCTCGGGGCCAAACTCCAATGATTCTTCAATATTTTCTTTAGGCGGAAATAAAACAATTATAAAAAATTCGGTTTTTAAAGATAATAGTTTAACCGAAAGCAGTTCGGAAGATAATGGGAGACAGGGCGGAGTTCTTCAATGGACTGCATTTGATGTTGAATATGATGAAGATTGGAATATTCAGGATAGAGAACAGCATTTGGATGAAAAATTTGAAATGTCTGACTCTGTAGTGATTAATAATTTCATAAATACATCTAAGGCGGGTTCTCAGCATGAAGCAACCACCGTAATGGGCGGAGCTATTTATTTTTCAGGTAATAATGAGGATGTAGGAAATACGGCAAACGTAATAAACAGTTATATTATAGGGAATTATATAAATGCTGAAAACTGCATTATGGCAGAAGGCGGGGCAATAGCTTATGACGGGATATATACATCTTTAGTAAAAGGTACATATTTCGGTAAAAATTATATTGACGCAAAGGATGCTTACGGCGGTGCTATATATTATTCAACAGCTTGGGTAAGCGGTTATACTTATGATACAAATACAATCGAAAATTCCGTATTCCAAAAAAACTATGTTAAAGGTTCACAAGGCGCATACGGCGGTGCTATAGCTTCTTATGACTTTTTTAATATTAAAAATTCATTATTTTTAGATAATTATGCCCAAGGTAAAAATTTTGCAAAGGGCGGTGCTATATATGCTCAAAGCGACTCAAGTAATGAATGGGAGCAAATTGTATTTGAAATAACTAATTCTGTTTTTGAAAATAACTATGTTAAATTAGAAGGCAAACCTGTTGCAGATAATAATTATTTTGAATGGGAAAGAGATGAAGCTTCAGGCGGCGGAGCTATTTATAATGAAAGCGGGTCAATGCTTGTTGTAAAAGATTCGACTTTTAAAAATAATAAGGTTATAGGTGAAGAAGCTTCGGGCGGGGCGATTTTTAACGCTAAAGATGCGACATTAGCAGTAATTGCTGAAAACTCCGACGTACATTTAATGCAAAAGATGCAACTTTAGAGCTTCGTGCAGAAAATAAAGATGTTATTTTTGAAAATAATACCGCAGGCTCATTAGAAAATAATCAAGTGTCTAACGGTATTGCAGACAATGGCGGAACAATATATCTGAATGCAAAAGACGGCAGAACAATTTATCTTAATGATAAAATAACATCATATAAAGCGAATACTTCAGGTAATTTATATATAAATAAATATTATGACCCCGCAGCTGATTGGGAATCTCGTTTTGAAGAAGATGATGAAGAGGGTGAAGAGTATTCTCTTGCTTCCGAAAAAGCGGTAGAAGCTCAGGAAAATTACGGCGGAAGAGTTTTGCTAAACGCTGATATGTCAGAATATAAAGGAACTGTTAATCTTGAAGGCGGTATACTTGCAGTGGGTAAAGATATGCCGTCTGAAAATAAAGATGGAACTGAAACCGTTAATTTGTTTACAGGCGCCAAATCATTTAATGTCAATAATAATTCAACACTTGATATTTCTAATGATGAGCGAATTGCAACATATAATTTCGGTAATTTGAAGCTTAATGCAAACTTAAATACCGTTATTGATGCTGATTTGGCTAATTCTAAAATGGATAATTTTAATGCAGAATCTGTAGATGGTGAAGGAAATATAATTGTTGATTCGTTTGTTCTTCTGTCCGATTCAAAAGATACAACTCCTGTTGATATTCAATTAGCAGGTGAAACATTAAAAGATAAACTACAGTTGAGTGAAAAGGCAAAAGAAGCGCTGTCGGAAGTATACAGATACGGCGTGTCTTATGATGACAAGAAAGGAGAATTTATTTTTCAAAGAGCGGGTCTTATTAGTGACGGAAAAGGCGGAATGATTAATACATGGCAATCTTTTAATCCTACGGTTTTTGCTTCTCAAGTCGCAGTTCAGGCAGGCGCAATAGCAACAATGAATCACGCATTTTATTATGCGATGCAAAATTCTGATAACTATATGAACTATCCGAAAGCTAAAAGATTTGCACTAAAATCAATTAACAGATATGCTGCAACATCTCTTTCAGGCAGTCCCTTCTCTCCGTTATATACAAAACAATCCATGAACGGATTTTGGTTCAAGCCTTATGCAACATTTGAAAATGTTCCGTTAAAAAATGGCCCAAGAGTTCAAAATATTACTTATGGTGCTTTAGCAGGTTATGATACCGAAATTACAACAACAAAAACGGGATGGGAAAGAACTTTCACGGGTTATATCGGATATAACGGTGCAACTCAAAAATTTACGGGTGTTGATTCTTACTTAAACGGCGGTTTGATTGGTGCTACAATGTCACTATATAAAGGTAATTTCTTTAATGCCACAACATTAAGTGCCGGAAGTATAATTGGCGATAGCAGTAATATGTTTGGTAAAGAAGATTTTGCTTTGTTTATGTCGGGTGTTGCGGATAAATTCGGTTATAATGTTGAAATTAATGACGGGAAGGTTATTATCCAGCCAAATATGCTTGTCGGTTATACATTTGTTAATACTTTTGATTATACCAATTCTGCAGGTGTCAGAATTGATTCCGACCCTGCTAATGTACTTCAATTATCACCGGGCATGAAATTAATATATAATTCGGAATCGGGCTGGCAGCCTTATATTAGCGTTAGTATGATATGGAATTTAATTAATAATTCTAAAGTAACGGCTGATAATGTATTATTGCCAGAGATGACTATTAAGCCGTATATTGAATACGGACTTGGAGTTCAACGGCAAATTGATGATAATTTTATGTTATTCGGTCAGGCTATGGCACAGAACGGCGGAAGAAACGGTGTTGCATTAACCGGAGGTATAAGATGGGCAGTAGGCAGAGATTAATTATGTTTATTCGTTAGTTTATTCATAATATCTTTAAAGCTGTCAATAGGTTTAAAATAGAATCCGCATTGTTCTGACATAACACCCTGCATTTTTAATATGACCTCGGAAGGATATCGCCTGCATATACCGGGTCTGAATTTATGTATTGTGCATAGGTGCTTGTCTTTATCAAATTTATTGCACTTAAAAACAAGTCCGTTTTCATCTTTATCTACAATTTCAAGAAAAGTGTAAAACGGATGAAGTTTTTGTAATTTAAAAAATTCTGCTTCGTCTTTTATAATTCCTTTTTGATGATTAACATAAATTTTGCTGCAGCAGTCACCGCACCTTCTGCATTTCCCATATCTGTAATATTTACGCCTTAATATGTATTTATATATAAATTTTTTTATCATCATAATAACATTATATCAGTTATAATATTGTTATGGATATAAAAGAACAATTAAGATTAATACCTGAATCAAGCGGTTCTTATCAATTTTTTGATAAGGATAATACTATTATATATGTCGGAAAAGCAAAAAATCTGAAAAGAAGAGTATCCGGCTATTTTAACAGAAACCATGATTCCGCAAAATTATCCGTAATGGTTCCTCAAATTGTAAGAATACAATTTATTATTACTAACTCTGAGATTGAAGCGTTAATATTAGAATCTCATCTTATAAAAAAATATAAACCTAAATATAATGTTTTATTAAAAGATGATAAAAAATTTCCCTATTTTCTGATAACAGATGAAGAATATCCGAGAATATTGGTTACAAGAAAACGAAATATAAATATGTTAAAAGGGAAATATTTCGGGCCGTATACCAACGGAAAATCAATGTACACAACACTTGATTTGTTAAAGCGTTTATTCCCTTTAAAACAGTGTAAAACGCCGAAATTTAAAGACAGACCCTGTATTTATTATCAAATAGGCAGATGCCTTGCCCCCTGTCAAAAAATGATTTCGTCTGATGAGTATAAAAAATTAATAAAAAATGTTGAACTTTTTTTATCAGGTAAACAAATGCAATTGGTTGAAGAATTAAAGCAAATGATGGAAAAATATTCTGAAAACCAAGAGTACGAAAAGGCTGCAAAATATCGTGACAGCTATTTTGATGTACTGAAAACAATTGAAAAACAAAAGGTTGTATACGAGAACACTAATGTTAATCAGGATATTATATCAATAAGCTCAGATGATTTTATGGCCGGTATATCTTTATTACAAATACGTGACGGAAGGCTTACCAATAAAAAAGATTTTGAAATTTCTAAAAATGACTATGACTCTGAAGATGAAATTATTTCATACTTTATAAAAGAATATTATGAAATGACAGATATAACGGATATACCAAAAGAAATATTGTTTTCAGCTAATATAGATAAAGAAGAAAAAAATATACTGGAACAATGGCTTTGCGCAAAAAAAGGTTCAAAGGTTTCTATTAATCCGAAAAATAACAAAAAAAATGAAGATATACTTGAGCTTGCTCTTAAAAATTCAAATTATCATTTAGAAGAAATGAAAGTTAAATCTCTTCAGGAAATACAAAATAATTATAATGAAACAGGTTCGTATATACAGGAAAAATTAGGTTTAAAAAAATTCCCTCACGTTGTTGAATGCTTTGATATATCTCATATACAAGGCACAAATACAGTTGCTTCAATGGTAAGTTTTTATAACGGCATGCCTAAAAAAAGTGAATATAAAAGATACAAAATTAAAACCGTTGAAGAAGGAAAGCCTGATGATTTTAAATCAATGAGAGAAGTTGTCTTAAGAAGATACTCAAGACTTTTAAAGGAAGAAAAACCATTTCCCGATTTAATAATAATAGATGGCGGAAAAGGACAGCTTTCAAGTGCGGTTGAAATATTAAATGAACTGGGGCTTAAAAATCAGGATATTATTTCTCTTGCAAAAAGAATTGAAGAAGTATTTATTCCCGAACAATCTCAGTCAATTATATTTCCTCTGAATTCACCTGCTTTGTATTTCTTTCAAAGAATAAGAGATGAAGCACACAGGTTTGCAATAACTTTTCACAGGCATTTAAGAGAAAAATCGGCAATCCATTCCGAACTCGATGAAATTAAGGGATTATACAAAAAAAATAAAAAAATATTGATTGATAAATTTGCTGATATTCATAAAATATCAAAATTAACAAAAGAAGAATTAATGTTATACATGAGTCAGGGGCAAGCTCAAATTGTGTATGATTACTTTAATAAACAGTCAAATAAATAATGGTGTAAAATCTTTACTTGACACTGATATTAGTCATTGTTACGATTTAATAAAAGGTTAGGGAGAAATAAAAGTATGAAGCAAGAACTTTCAAAACCTCAGCAAATAACGTTTGATGTTACAGACAGATGTCAAATGAGATGTGTAACCTGTTCAAAATGGAAAACTGTCGCATCTGATGTAATGGATAAAGAATTAACTACTGAAGAATGGAAAGATGTATTAAATAAATTAAGAAATTGGCTTGGTGAAGGTTTTTGGTTCTGTTTCTCAGGTGGTGAACCATTTTTAAGACCTGATATTTTTCAGTTGGCAGAGCATGCTCATTCTTTAGGAATTAAAGTTGCTTCCATGACTAATTCTTTCAGTATAGAAAATTTATATGAAAAAATTGTTGATTCTCCCATTGAATCATTGAACCTATCTTTAAATGCTATAAATAATCCAAGGACTCACGATGAATCAAGAGGAAGAGAAGGTTCTTATACAAAGACAATTACAGCTATTCATGAATTGTTAAGACTGAGAAACGAAAAAAAATCGTCGCTTGGTATTAATATTGCAACAATAATGATGCCTAATAATTTGGATGAAATTATCCCGTTGGTTGAATTTGTTACAAAGAATAAAATTAA
>CANROV010000065.1 GCA_947632315.1 Candidatus Gastranaerophilales bacterium | reverse complement strand
ATTGATACTACATACGAAAGAGCATTGGCAAAAGGATTTTTGGCAGCAGGCTATAAGCTTTCAACAGAAAGAGGCAACGTGTTAATATCAATCAATGACCACTACAAAAAAGACTGTATTGATGTAGCAAAAACCCTTGTAGATTTAGGATATAAACTTGTTGCAACAACAGGTACTCATAAATTTTTAAAACTGCATAATATTGAATCTAAAGAAATTGAAAAATTCGATATTCAAAAAATGCAGAGGAATATGAAAAATAAAGATTTATGTTTTATAATAAATACGCCTACAACGAATAATAATTCAGTAAGGTACGGCTCGGAGGACAGAGGATTTCTAATAAGGACAATCGCTGAAATGTATTCGACCCCGTGTTTTACGGTACTCGATACCGCAAGGGCATATTTAGAAGCGCTTCAATGCTATATGAAAGACTCTGATTTTACTTATGACAGCATAGATAAATACAGAGCTGCACCCGCAGTATGCTAGGCTAAATTATAGAGGTATAGTCCTAAGCATTGTGATTAGGACAAAACATCTACTCCATACACGCCCCTTCCCGCACTTGGATACAGTCAACCGCTCAAGCGAAAGAGAACTGTAAAAAATAAGCGGAGAGAGCAGAAACAGCAGAAAGAAAATAAACCATGCAGGACAAGAACAAAAAGAAAAAAAAGAAGTTTAAAATTGATATTAAAAATATGGGTGTTAATATTGATAAAAATGAATACCGTGAAATAGTTTTATCAAATTCAAATCATCCCGAAAAGTTTTACAAGGATTAAAAATGAATAAAGAAGAATTATTAAGGTTATATAATCTCAATTTAAAAGAACTTTTGGCCGAGTCTGAAAAATACATGACAAATAAAATAGAGTTTTGCTCGCTTGTGAATGCCAGAAACGGAAAATGTTCACAGGATTGCAAATACTGTGCGCAAAGTTCACATTACAGAACAGATATTACCGATTATCCTTTAATTTCAAAAGAAGAAGTAATTAAAACGGCGAATGAAGCGAAATCAAACGGGGTAATAAGATTTGCGGTTGTAACGTCAGGCAAGTCACCTGATGAAGAAAATTTTGACAAAATTCTTGAATATATTGATGCCCTAAATGAAATAAAAGGAATAAAAAGCTGTGCTTCCATCGGCATATTAACGGAAGAACAGGTTAAAAAGCTTAAAGAACACGGACTCAAAAGGTTTCATCATAATATAAATACGGCAGAATCATATTACAAGGATATATGTACAACTCATACCTGGCAAGAACGAATAAACACGTGTAAATTAGTTAAAAAATACGGAATGGAGCTTTGCTGCGGGGTAATACTCGGAATGGGCGAAAGTGTTGAACAAAGGGTTGAAATGGCGCTTGAACTGGCTGAAATTGAACCCGAGTCTATTCCTATCAATATTTTAATGCCGATAAAAAAGACTCCGTTTGAAAATTATTACGATAAAATAGACGAAGAAAACGTATTGAGAACTCTTGCTATATTCAAAATAGCAAATCCAAAATCAGTATTGAGGTTCTGCGGAGGCAGAATGCGTTTATCGGAAACAAATCAAGAACTTGCTTTAAAAACCTGCGTTGAAGGGATAATGACAGGAAATTATTTGACAACAACAGGCAAAAAGCCTGAAGAAGACCTTTTAACAGTAAAAAGGTTGGGTAAAGAGCTGATTAAACTTATATAAAATAATAAAAAGCGGATATTTTAAATCCGCTTTTATTGTTGTATCAAGCTTTATGGAAATTTATGCTGACTTTTTTGCATTGAAACAATTAAACAAAATCACTCAGCCATATAATTTTTGATTTGATTTAAAAATAAATTATTATCTTTTTTTAAATATTTTTCGATTAAACAGCGATTTAATGCCGTATTTATATCATCACACTTAAAGGCTTGACAAATACTCTTAATTAAAATATTGAAGTTTTCCTCTGATATATTATTTTGCTTCAAATAATCAATTTTATTGCCTTTATATAAAAGAAATTTTATTAAATCTTTTTCCTCACGATTTAGTGAATGGGTAATAACTACAGGAAATGCATCATCTATATAATTAACGGCAATATAAAGAAATTCCAAAATGTTTAATTTTGTATAATCGGCAATAGTTTTAGCATTTTTTAGATAAAACTCATCGAGCGAAAGAATAGAATAAATGTATTCTTTATTTTGCAAGAAGCAGTTTTTATATTTCTTTTCAGCCTGCATAATAAAGTATAAAAGTTCAACGTCATTTTCAATATCGTACCTTAAGCGTTCAAGCACACTTTTATCTTTTTGTTTAAAGGTAATACAAAAAAATCTAAAATTTTCAGGCACCGACGCCGAGAGCTTAAAAATATCTCTTCTGATTTTGAGTTGCAAATTTTCTTCAAGATTTAAAAGTTTTTTCATGTTTTACTCCTTTTCTTTTTATACTTCTAAATCTTTTTCATACTTTTCTATATTCAACACCAAAATAATTTTAAAACACAATATTATCAACTAATTTGTAAGAAAATAAGCGTATTTGTCTATACAAATAATAAGCGTATCAGTCTATATTGTCAAGTATGAATACTACTGTTTTAAAAAGACTTGGTAAAAATATTAAAAAATATAGATTATTAGTTGGTCTAACGCAAGAACAATTAGCTGAAAAGATTAACGTACACCAAACATACATTGGAAAGATTGAAATTGGTATTTGTAGTCCATCAGTAAAACTTTTATACAGCATTTCAAGAAAATTAAAAGTTAAATTATCTAATATCTTTGATTTTGATTAATTAATAAAAATTTCTAAATTATCGAGTAAGCGTATCAGTCTATACACGAATGTAGCTTAAGTTTATATATTTTTAATATGAATACTAAAATATTGTGTAATCTTGGAGAAAATATAAAAAAATATAGGCTTAAAGCTAATTTGACGCAAGAACAATTAGCTGAAATTGTTGGTATTCATCCAACCTATGTGGGGAAACTTGAGGGCGGTAAAAATAATCCGTCTGTTAAAATGGTATATAAAATTACCAGAGCACTTAAAATAAAATTTTGTGATATATTTGATTTTGATAAATAAAATGCAATATGAAAACCTTGGAAAATACATTAGGCAAAAAAGAGAGAAAATCGAAATTTCTCTCAATGAGTTTGCCATTACAAACGATATTGACCCTGCAATATTATCAAGAATAGAAACTTTGAAACAAAATATAAAATTAAATGTTTTAGAAAAAATCGCTCAAGGTTTTAACCAAACCCCTGCGGAATTTTTAACCGAATTTGAAAATGAGGGAAAATAACTAAAATAACAAGGTAATAACTTATGTATCAATGATGAAACGAGGTGAGAAAAATATTTATACCATTATTTGTAAAAATAAATAATACCTCCTTCCGTATTTTTAATAGTTAACAACTTTTAACTAGTAGTATACTATGCATAATAAATAGTTTAATCTCTTGTTCGATGTCTGTCAATTATTAATAATATTTTTATGAAAGATACAAAAAATAAAACTTTAGGCTTGAATATTAAAGCCGAAAGAAATAGGAAAAATTTAACTCAATTTCAGTTAGCGGAATTAGTTGGAAGTAGTGAGAGTACCATTAGTTTAATAGAAAGGGGACTTCAAACTCCTTCAATATTTTTGGTCTATAATATTGCAAAAGTTCTTTTGATTGATATTAATGAATTATTAAAAGATATTTAAGAAAATACAACAGCTATATGGAAAATAAAGAAATTCTTAAACAATTCGGTCAAAGACTGAAAGAAAAAAGGAAAGAAGATAATTTAACTCAGGCACAATTAGCCGAGCTGGCAGGAGTTTCCACGAACTTCATTGGAATGGTGGAACGGGGCGAAAGAAATATAAAATATACTAATATATATAAAATAATTTCTGTGTTGGAAATTACTATAGAAGAATTTTTTAAAAAGATGTAATAATGGAAAATATAAAAAAAATATTCAGTTACTTAACTGTATTAGGAACGTGTGCGACCCTGACAAAAATAATTTAACATTAAAATTTAATTATGCAAGAAAAAAATGAGAAATTTATAAACACGCTTGGAGAAATAATCAAAGAACATAGATTATTATGTAATAAATCTATATATAAAATTTCTGCGGAATCCAATATTCCTAAAACTACGTGGCGAAGAATTGAACAAGGCTGTCATAAAGATATTTTGCTAACTTCTTTATGGAAGATAGCAGAAGGTTTAGAAATAAAACCGGAAACACTAATAAAAGAATTAACAGATAAACTGGGTAATGAATTTACATTAATAGACTAAAAATGCAAGAAGATACAAAAACATATAAAGTTATATTAACAATAAGCTAAAGATATGTTAAAATTAATTTATGGAAAAAACAAAATTACAAATACAAAGTTTATAATTAATTGGCGGTGTAATAGGTTTAATGTTAATAGAACAAAAATCATCTTTAACTGTTATCTTTATTGCATTTGGTTGTTCATTAATTATATTTTTATTTTTTATAATTATTAATTGTATAAAAAAATTACAATCATTATTTAAAAATATGGAGGAATTAGAAAAATGATAGCATTCTGTATTTTTATTGGTATTGCTATAGGCGCTTTTATATATTTGGGTTTTGAAGCTATAAAAATTTAAATATTGCTCAAGGTTTTAATCAAACTCCTGCAGAATTTTTAACCGAATTTGAAAAAGAGAAATTAATCTAAAAAATAATTATTTTGATGAATAAAAACCAATTTGCAATTCTTTCATTAAAATATTTGTATATTTAATTGCTCCTGCCGGAACTAAATGCTGGGTATCGGAAAAATCATCATCTCTGAACCTCTTATCATCAAAATGATTTATCACTTTTATATTATATTCTTTAGATATTCTATACAACGGATTAAATATTTCTTCATAATTATAACCGTTTTCTTCTGCCACTTCTTTTAGTTTTTGTATATACTCAGGAGAACGAGGCAAAACAATTAAATATAAATTATGGTTATTCTCGCTTGCCATTTTACATAATTCAGTTATATATTCTTCTTGTTGTTTATCCCTAAAAGCATGTTTTAAATGAGAGAGAACGCTAGTCTTTATGTCTTTATTTACTATTGGATGAATTTCATTTGTATAACCTGAAAATCTTACAGGCAGACAATAATGTTTTTTTACTACATATTCAATAATTTGAAGTTCTTTATTTAACGTTCCCCCCCCCCCGCATAATTGATATTTAAAAGGTATACCAAATACATAATTATAATAATACATATGATAGTTATCTTTAATCTTTTGGAGTTCAAAACCGGGAGAAAATACACTATAAGTTAAAAAAACATTTTTTAAATTTTTTAATTCTCTTGCATATTTTTTATATAATTCAAAAGAATAATACAAATCCTGATACCTAACACATAAATTAAATGCTTTATTATTATCAAACATATTTGTATTTACCAAATTCCCCATTGGACGAACCAATAAATAAATTTTCAATATTATCTTTATAAGACTCAATCCCATTTCGCAGATTAAGAAATAATTTTAATCCTCCGGAATTAAGATTATATTTCTTGTTAATTAATTTAGCTGTTAATTTATATACGGGTCTTTTTAAATCCATAAAAAATCCTTTTTTGAACTTAATTCCAATTTAATTTTTATTACAAAACACCTAAAATATTTATAACACAAAAACCTCAATTATACTAAATCAGATAATTTTAATCAGGAAACATAAAAGAAATTCTAAAATCATAAACCAAGCAAATAAAAAAGCCCCGATTGGGGCTTAAAATGGTGCGCTTGGCGCGATTCGAACGCGCGACCTATCCCTTAAAAGTTAATGGGTAAGTAAAAATTACGAAAAATTACGAAAATCAAAAATCCTTAAACCCTTTACAAATATTGACATTTTAAATTTTATATTATATTATTTTGTTGTAATTTTTTGTAATGATTTTTTATTTTTTGCAACAATTTTACAACATTTTTTTAGAACCAAAGGCAGATATAATGGCAGAAATCAGAAAACGAATTAGAAAAAACGGCAAGCCAACTTTTACGGCAATCGTGAGAATTACGGGTCATCCGACAACTTCTAAAACTTTTTCAAGGATTACGGAAGCAAAAGAATGGGCGAGCCGAACCGAAACGGAAATAAAAGAAAATATCAATTTCCCGAAGCGCAAAGCACAAAAATATACGATTGCCGATATTATCGACCGATTTATAGAAAATGAACTTCCCAAAAAGAAACCAAGTGCGCAAGCCGAATTTAAAATGGTTTTAAATTGGTATAAAAAGGAAATCGGGCGTTATTATTTATCAGGAATTACAACTAAAATTTTAGTTGATTGTCGCGAAAAATTGGCTAAAAAACATAAAGAAATACCAATAAAAGGGCAACAGGCAAGAGAAACCGAACAAACATTGTCGCCGGCAACAATCAATAAATATATGACTTATATGCGTGTGGTTTTTAGTTATTGTGTTAATGACCTTGACATTATAGATATAAACCCGATGTCAAAGGTTAAGAAATTAACGGTCGATAATGCTCGTAAAAGATTTCTTGAGCCTAAAGAAATTAAAAAACTTCTTAATACTTGTAAAAATACGGATTACGAATTGTATTTATGTGTTTTAATTGCGTTACTTACGGGGGCGAGAAAAAGCGAAGTATTACGCCTAACTTGGGCAACAGTTGATTTAGAACATAAAATGTTTTACTTCTTAAATACCAAAAACGGCGACGACAGGGGCGAACCAATGCACGAACTACTATATAATGAATTAAAGAAGTTTAAAAATCAAAATAAAATAAGACATTTAAAAAATGATTATTTGTTTATGACAACCGACGGAAAACCGAAAGAAAGTTTAATTGGTAAGTTATTCCCGAAAATTGTCAAACAATGCGGGATTAAAGATTTTAGATTTCACGATTTAAGGCATACGCAGGCAAGTTGGCAAGCGATGTCGGGTGTATCTCAACCAATCACACAAAAAACTCTCGGGCATAAAAGCCCTGCTATGACTAACCGTTATTCACATTTAAGGGATGAAAATTTAAGACTTACAATAAACCAAGTCGGGAATGTAATGTTAAAAGACTTTTTAGAGGTTAATAAAGAAGAATAAAAAAGAAAATGGTCGCAAATTTCGACCACTTATAAAAATAATAGAAAGAATAAAAAAATGGCGAATGAATTAGGATTAGTAAATCGAATTACAAACAAAATTTTCACAATAAGAGGACAAAGGGTTATGATTGACCGTGATTTGGCTGAATTATACGGGGTTAAAACAATGGTCTTAAATCAAGCCGTAAAAAGAAATATTGAGCGATTTCCCATTGATTTTATGTTTAGACTTTCAAAAGATGAATTAAAAGAACTTATCACAAATTGTGATAGGTTAGAAAAATTAAAACATTCTCCAACAACGCCACTTGTATTTACCGAACACGGTGTTGCGATGTTATCAAGCGTATTGAATAGTAAAAAGGCGATTGAAATAAATATACAAATTGTTAGGGCATTTATTCAATTAAGACAATATGCAATCGCTCAAACATCAAAAACAAAAGAGATTGAAGAATTGCGCAAAATATTAATGTTGCATATTGAAAATTGCAACAATAAATTTTCGGAACAACAAAAACATATAGTCGCTATTGTAACGGTTTTAAATAATTTAATTGAACAACCGAGAGAACATAAGAAAATCGGATTTAGCGTTGAAGAATAAAAAAAGGGGGAGGTAAAATGAATAAAGAAAATACAAAGTATATTAAAAGATTACGCTCAAAAGTTTATGAAAATTTATCGGATTCAACAAACTTGCCTGTAGAACTTCTTAAAAAATTTTTATCGGGGTCTAATGATATTATAACGCCCGAAATTATTGCAATAGCAGTCAAATTTGGTATTAATTTTAATGATTTAGGGTTAATATCACAACAAAACAATTTGCAAAAAGTGTAAACATAAAATATAAACACTTTTTAAATATATTGGCAAGTGTTGAAATTATTACATACAAAGAAATTATTAAAATTTCAGAATTTTTTAATTTAAAATTAAGTGTTGATTATTTGTTTCAAGAATTTTAGCACCCATGCCTGCAATTACGCGAATAAAACATTTTGCGTAAGTAAAATGTTACCGGGGGCAGGGGGGATTGCCCTCGAGTATTTCAACTAACAAAAATTTTTTTCAAAAATCAAACAAAGTTCCGGCATGGAATCAAGGAGAGTATAAAGAATGGAAAATAATTACTTATTCGATAATGACTTAACCCTTAAAGCAAAAGGGCTTTTAAGTATAATATTAGAAAATAAAAACATTGATAGTAAGCAACAATTATTAAAATATACAACCGACGGCAGAGATAGTTTAGACAGGGGAATAAAAGAACTTGAAACAAAAGGTTACTTACGAATAAATCGAAAGAAACAAAAAGGGCAATCGTATATTTATAACGCTTTCCCTACTCGGAATTTTTAAATTAAATATTTTAGAGGGGGTATAAATATACCTAAAAGAATTTTTAAGGGGCATAACGGGGCGCACAAATTGAGATAAAAAGAAAATGGCGATAAAATAATCGCCATTTTTAGAACCTATGCAATTATAAAACAAAATATCGGCAAAAATCAATATTTAATTAGGTCGTAACATTAAATTATTCGGGCTTTCAAGACTAACCGACGAACTTATATAAGAATTGTTTTTATTTTCAACAATGTTTTTTACTTCTATTATTCCACTTGGATTATTTGCACTTGAAACATTGTTATTATTTACATAAGGTTGTGGGGGGTTATTTCTATCAAAGCAAAATTTAAGGCCATTTTTATATAATCCGTCGTCGAATTTAATAACCCCGAAAAGTTTTAAAACATTTTTAAGCCCCATTATAATTGCCCCGATAGGATTTAAAGCCGAAAATAACAATTCGATAAAATGTGTTTTTATAAAATTTCCAATATTGCTAAATACTTCTTTTGTTTTTTCCCAAAACGAAAGTATATGAATTTTTGCAGAATTATACCAATTTTTAATAACCTCGGTTACTTTATCCCAATTTCTCCATAATAAAATCACACCTGCAACAACGGCGGCAATCCCAACTGCAACCCAAGTCCAAGGGTTAGTCAATAATGCCACGGTTTGGGCTCTAATTGCGACAATAGATTTCCATAAAGCCGAAGTATAACCACCTAAAACGAACGCCAATTTTTTAAACCCTACAACAGCCTGCACTCCGTTAGCCCCTGCAATCATTGTAATAGTATTATACCATTTTAAAGCCATTGTTACGGCTTCAATAGATGTTTTTAATGCTAACATTCCACTAATTCCCGAAACAATACTTATTATGTATATAGAATAATCTTTTATAAATTTTCCAACTTCCTTTAATTTTGGTGTAATTTTTGATAACCAACCGACTAAATCCCCGAAACCTCTTACAACAGGCAATAAACACGGGGCGACAAGTTCCCCCAATTCTATTAAAGCGACTTGTAGTTCTCCCATTACTCTTGCCATAGTTGCCGCCCCTGTTGCATTCATCATATTAAAGGCTTCGTTCAATCCCGTCCCGTTTTTAATATCTTCTTGAATCATTCCAAGCGTTGTGTGTACTTTATTCATTTTATCTTCATCCATAGCAAGTACACTTGTTAATGCCCTTATATTGGGGATTGCCTTTGTTATCGCGTTCGGGGCTTTTTTCTGCATTTCTATAAGTTTTTGTAAAGTGTATGTAAGCCCCTTTGCTTTAATATCAACAATCCCAAAAGGAACTCCAAATTCTTCAAGTGTTTTTTGCGCTTTTTCGGTTGGGTTTGCAAGTGCTTGTAATGTTGCTTTTAATCCCGTTGTTGCCGTGTCCGTTGATAATCCCACTGTTGTTAATGCCGCGATTGTTGACATTGTTTCTTCTACGCTTAAACCCATTTTTGTTGCCAAC